>JAKOSS010000315.1 GCA_029777145.1 Acidobacteriota bacterium
ACGACGAGATCATCGACGAAACGAACCGCCGCTATTCGGCGCTCGCGATGCTCCTGCGTTCGCGCTATCTCGTCGACATCGATTGCTGGAGCGAGTGCCGCGGAACGCCGCTCAAACCGACCACCGTCCGCAACGTTCTTTTGGAGAAACTGAAATGACAGCCGCAACCGAACAAGTGACAGTAAATGAGTGTCTGCTCAAACTTTACGACGAGCAGCACGAGATCGAGGACTACCAAAAAGGCGTCCCGCGCTGGTGCAGCGGATGCGGCGACAACGCGATCCTCGCGGCCGTCCAAAGGCTTTGCCGCGACGAGAAACTCGCACCCGAGAAGACCGTGTTCGTTTCCGGAATCGGGTGCTCGAGCCGGCTGCCGCACTACATGAACACCTACGGATTCCACGGAATCCACGGCCGCGCTCTGCCCGTCGCCGAGGGCGTCAAGCTTGCGCGCCCGGATCTGACGGTGTTCGTCAACACCGGCGACGGCGACTGCTGCTCGATCGGCGCCGCGCACTGGATCCACGGCGTCCGCTACAACATGAACATGGTGATGATGCTGCACGACAATCAGATCTACGGTCTGACGAAAATGCAGGCGTCGCCGACTTCCCCGCTCGGGCTCAAGAGCAACACGACTCCGCGCGGCACGTATCTCGACGCGCTCAACCCGCTGACGGTGACGCTCGGGATCTCGAATGTTTCCTTCGTCGCGCAGGTCGTCGACTGGATCCCGGAACTGCTCTATCAAACCATCGCCGCCGCGTATCACCACAACGGATTCGCCTTCGTGCGGATCGTCCAGCGATGTCCGGAGTGGCTGCCGAAGCTGATGGATCCGTGGCTTCACGATCCCGAACGCGTTCTCCTGCTTCATCACGAGAACGGGCTCAAGGTCAGCACCGATCTGACGCGCACGTACCGGAAGCTCGAAGAGCACGATCCGTCCGACATGAACCGTGCACGCGAGATCGCTTCGAGTTGGGATCCGATCCCGGTCGGGATCCTTTACCGCAACGAGAACGTTCCGTGTTACGAGGACCTGCGTCACGACACGCGGCTCCGGACGTCCGACCTGATCCGAACGGGGCTCGAGGCCGAGTTCGACAAATTCACCGTATGGCCCGAGGCCGTAAACCACTGAGGAAGATATGCAGAATGATCTTCAGAACCAGCTAGCCTTCTTTCTGACCGGACGTCGCGCGCCCGGGATGCATCCGTTGTCTGCGACCGCAAAACCGGCGCTCTTCGCCCGCTATCGCGACTTGACCGAACTTCGTTACGACTTTCCGCTCGTGATCGCGCACAATGCCGCGCCCGACGCGACGCTCAAATCGCTCTCCCGGATGGTAGACGAGGCGGCGATGTCCGCCGAAGAGTCCGACCGCGGACGCCTCGCGCGCCACGGGCAACGGATCGAGACGGCTGTCCGCCGATACGTATCCGAAAAGGGGCCGGGCGATTTTGCGACCGTTTGGCACACTTGCGCGGACGAACTCGCCAAAGACGATGAAGCGATCACCGATTCGGCGATGGCGCTGTGGAAGTCGTTCGGGGTTGAAGGCGACATCGTCGATGCCGATGTGGCGATGCCGGCGCGCGTCGTCAAGGCGGCGTGGAAGTCGGTGCAGTCGGCGAAGGCGAGACAATTCAACGCCCGATTGGAGCGGTTGCTTCACGGATTGCGCGGAATCCTGCAGGCCGAAGACATCGGCGGCGCCGCGGGACGATCGCCCGAACGCCTGCGCTCGGCGGTCGGGTCCTCGTTCGCAGGTTCTTTCGACTTCAACGAACTGTCGCGGATCCTGATCAACTCAAAACCGGCCGCAACGCTTTCGGATTCGCGCCGGTCGCGAATCCAGAACCTGATCGCCACGCTCGATAACCAGAAATTCTACGGTACGTACGAGTTCATGTTCACCAACTGTGCGGAGGCGGTCAGCAGCCACAACGAGCGGCGCGCCGAAGCGATCGAACTCTTGCGGGCGTTAGCGGTCGCGGAACTCGAGGTCGCCGGAAGTTATCGCGAACGGGTTCACGATGTCCTTTTCGAAAATTACGGAAGCAACGGCCTTGAACTCAACGAACTCGGTCAGTTGCCCGATTACCTGATCTGCACCGACGGCGGCGCGATCGATGCGGCCGAAACGGCGCGGATCGTCGAAGTGCTCGCCGCCGGGCTGCCGTTCAAGATCCTTGTTCAGACCGACGACGTGCTCGAACCTTCGGTCGTCGCCGAAGGCCACGTCGCACTCGGGCTAAGAGCGCGGCAGATCGTCGACGCCTCGATCGGCCTGACCGATGTGTTCGTGCTCCAGGCCGCCGCCTCGCGCCTTTCGGCGAACCGCGCCGGCCTCCTTCGCGGGCTTTCATACGACGGTCCGGCGCTGTTCAGCGTCTTTTCCGGAGCGAACGCCCATAGCGCGAACTTTCCGCCTTATCTCGTCGCCGCTGCCGCGGTCGAATCGCGCGTCTTCCCGACGCTTTGCTTCGATCCGTCCGCCGGTGGCGACTGGGCGTCGCGGCTCGACATTTCGGAAAACCCGGCGATCGAGAACGACTGGCCGGTTCATCGATTCACGTTCGAGGACGCGGACCTTCAATCTAATTCGGAGAATCTTGCGTTCACGCCCGCGGATTTCGCCGCGCTCGATGACAGGTTCGTCTCGCACTTTGCCGTCGATGAAAAAGCCGACGTCAACGACGCCATGATCCCGATTGACGAAGCACTGCGGGCGGCGCCGCTCCGCGACCGCGTCCCGTACGTGGCGATCGTCGGTGAAGATGATCTGGTTCGCCGGGCGATCGTCGACAACCGCCTCCTGCGCGAAACCGAACGTTGCCGCGCGATGTGGCATAGTTTGCAGGAGCTTGCCGGGATCCACAACTCGCATGCCGAACGCCTGTTGGCTGAAGAACGCCGTCGCAACGCGGAACTGCCGCCGCCCGACCTCTCTCCCGTCGGCGGCGCGCCCGTGCCGGAGACTGTCGTCGCCGAATCCGAACCGGTTGCCGAGGCGTCGTCCGACGATCCGTACATCGAAACGTCACGCTGTACGAGCTGCAACGAATGCACGCACGTCAACCCGAAGATGTTTGTTTACAACGACAACAAGCAGGCCTACATCGCCGACGCTGACGCGGGAACGTACCGGCAGCTCGTCGAGGCCGCCGAGGGTTGCCAGGTCGGCATTATCCATCCCGGAAAACCCCGAAATCCGAACGAGCCGGGTCTGGACGATCTGCTCCAACGTGCGGAGGCGTTTTTCTAACGGGCCCACTGCTTCGGGCATCGGAACATGACCGTCGATGTTGGACTTCGGGGCGATCCGATCAATGTGACAGCACGGAGCCCAAGCGTTTAGTTCGCGTTCATTGGCGAAGATTCGCGGGCAAAATCTCCAATGCGTTATCCGGGATGAGCTAAAGCTGTTTGCTTGGATTTGATGTTGCCACGACCTTCAGGTCGTGGTGCCAGTCGATAGATAAGCCGGGCTTAAGCGCAATCGAAAATCACGGGCTGAAGCCCAGGTTCTGAGGCGACCTGATCCACGGCCTGAAGGCCGTGGCAATTTAAAGGCCGAAGACCGTCCGAGATTCGAATCGTACCAGCGGGCGCGGTAGTAATCGAGACCGGTGAATTCGTCGTACTCGCGGCCGGTGAACTTGTATCTCGTGGCGAGATTGCCGCTGGCGTTGCCGAATGAATCGTACGTTGCCGAGGACGTGACGTTTCCGGAACTGTCAGTAAGCGCGTTTGTTGACCCGAGATGATCGGCGAGGAAGTACTTTGAAACGCCGTTCGCCGACAGTTTCAGCTTGTTGTCTATCCCCGGGCCATTCTGATACTTCGTCATAACTGCGCTCGGCTTTTCCTCTCGCCTAAGGGGAAAATCTCCCAAGGTCAACGCGCGACGCAGGGATCCTGAACGGATTTCGTATCCGCGATCGCGAATCGTTCGACCTTCCAGTCATAACCTTCGCGATGGGCGATGATCTGCCAGTACTGATCCTTGTCTGAACCGGCTTCAATGTTCGCGTTGGTGATGTTCGTCGAACGCGGAACGAGCGTGACGAACGCTGCGTAGCCGCCCGATTCAGAACGTCCGCCGACGGTCGTTGAGAAGCAATTGAAGTAGATCGAGGAGTCGATCTCACGGGTTGTCAGCTGATCGATGCTCGCGCGGACGGCAGATTCGAGTCCCGCCGGTGCGGCGATGACGTCACCGTGCTTCGGATTGAGATAGTAGTAGAGCCAAGCAAGCGAGCCGCCGATCGCCAGCAAGAAAACGATCACGACCGGCCACTTCCCTATCTTGCCGAAGATCCCGAACGCGCGGTCGTGCCGGTCTGCGCGCTCGCTTGCACGTTTCGCGGTCCCGCACTCGTCGCACTTCGTCGCGGATTCAGGATTGAGTTTCCAACATTCGTGGCAGCGCCAACCGTTTTCGGCGATAGGCGTCGGTGTTGGGATCGGTGCCGCATGCACCGTGCGTTCCGGAGTCGGTTTGACTTCCGGTTCGGGAGGTTTGATTGCAACCGTCTTGGGATTGAGGTGAATGATCGGGTCCGCCGCGCCCTTGGTGGGCCCGTTGTCGGGAGATGCATCAATGTTGTGCTCGCCGCACGCGAAGCAAAACTTGAAGGCCGGTTTGTTCTCGGTACCGCACTTCGGGCAGATCCAATCCATGACGCTTCCTCCTGATCGGAAAAATATCACGGGTCAGTGGTCGGTTGCCAGTGGTCGTAGTTTGGAGTTCCGCGTTTACGCGGCCGTAGCTTAAAGTCGAGAGTTGGGAGTCGGAGACGAGCGTCAACTATCGACTCCACACTCAAGTCAACGGCCGCGTGATCGCGGAACTCCAAACCTCGACTCCCGACTCCGAGCAAGGCCGCGTAAACGCGGAACTCCAAACAAAAAAACCGGCCGGGCCATGTCGGACTCCGGCCGGTCGGTGGAAAGTCCCGATCCACCGCATTCAGATTGCCCTCGGTCTACTTGACCTCGAGCGTTTTGCCCTTGCCTTTTGCCTTCGGCATTTCCATCGTGATCTCAAGTACCCCGTCGTTGAACTTGGCTTCCGCCTTGTCGACCTTCGCGTCTTCAGGGAGCGGGATCCACCGTTCGAACACGCCGTAGCTCCGTTCGCTGCGATGGTAGCCTTCCTTCTTCTCTTCGAAGTCGTGTTTGCGTTCACCGTGAACATGCAGCCGATGATCGTCGATCTCGACCGTGATGTCTTCCTTCTTCACGCCGGGAAGATCGAATCTGACGAGCAGATCGTTATCACGGCGCGTGATCTCCGCCTGCGGCGACCAACGGGTCGCAAGATCCGTGAATTCGTTCCAGAGCGGCATTTCGCGGAATGCCCGGAACGCCGGACGGAAATAGTCGGGCGGGAAGAACGTCGCCGCAAAACGGTTCATGAATCCGAATTCAGCCATCGTCTTCTCCATTTCTTCCATCCAGTTCCGCATGGTCGTGAACGGATTCGCCCACACCGGTTCGAGTTCCTTAGCATGATGCTTTACGGGAACTTCGGCCTTCGCCGCGACTTCCTTGACCGGGGCTTTCTCCACCACTTCCTCTTTCTTCATTTGCGCTTTCATAGCCTAACCTCCATGGATGCTCCCGACGCACTTCACCCCTGACTCTGGTGAACGTGCGTTCGGTTACGCAGTTGATCAGCGCAATTGTCGTGCCGTCAAAGAAGGTGCTCAACTCGTTATATTTTGTGAAAGTGCCCGGTAGCGGGCGGGTGAATACACCCAACAGGCGGGAAAATTTTCGGCAACGTTCGGGGAGGCGCTCATGCACTTAGCCGTTAGCTGTTGGCTGTTGGTTGTTGGCTGTTAGCCTTTAGCTATTAGCTTCCGGCCGAGCCGTTCATGATGAGGCTCTTTCCGACATGGATCTCCTGAAGGCTGCGGACCACAACGGCAGTTTCCGAACGGCGCGTCGCGATCGCTTCGATCAGCGCTTCGGCTCCGGTCATCGTCGTCACGCACGGGACGTTAAACTGCAGCGCTGCCTTTCTGATCGACTGTTCGTCGTAATGCGACGTCCGCCCCAACGGCGTGTTGATGATCAGCGATATCTCGCCCTGTTTGATGATGTCCGCGATGTTCGGACGGCCTTCGTTGACCTTGAAAACAGTCTCGCATTTGAGTCCGACCTCACGCAGGCGGAGCGCCGTTCCGTAGGTCGCGATCAGATCGAAACCGAGGTTCTTCAGACGCCGCGCGAGCACGACCGCCTGGCCCTTGTCCGCGTCGTTGACCGAAATGAACGCCTTGCCGGAGAGCGGCAGCATCAGCCCCGCGCCTTCCATCGCCTTGCCGTACGCCTCGCCGAATGTGTCGCCGACACCCATCACTTCGCCCGTCGAGTGCATCTCAGGACCGAGGACCGGATCGACGCCGTCGAATTTCTTGAACGGAAACACCGGCGATTTCACGAAGATCTTCGGCACCGCGAGCACCGGCGGAAGATCGAAGTCAGCCAGTTTGTTGTATCCGGCCATGATCAGAGACGCGATCTTCGCCAGCGGAATGCCGGTCGATTTGGCGACGAACGGAACGGTCCGTGAAGCGCGTGGATTGACCTCGATGATGTATACCCGGTCGTCCTTTATCGCCAGCTGCAGGTTCATCAATCCGACGACCTTGAGCGCCCGCGCCAAACTTTCCGAGTAATGCCTGATCGTTTCGATGTGTTCGGCCGCGATGCGCTGCGCCGGAAGGACGCTCGACGAATCTCCCGAGTGTATTCCCGCTTCCTCGATGTGTTCCTGAATTCCGGCGATGACGACCGCCGAATCGTCCGCGAGCGCGTCGACGTCGATCTCGACCGCGCGTTCGAGGAACTTGTCGATGAGGATCGGTTTTTCGGGCGAAGCATCGACCGCCGACCGCATGTAATCATCGAGTGTCGCCTCGTCGTAAACGATCGCCATCGCGCGTCCGCCAAGCACGAAGCTCGGCCGGACGACGACCGGATAGCCGATCTCTTCTGCGATCGCCTTTGCCTCGTCCGAGGAAACCGCCGTTCCGTTCGCCGGCTGCGGAATTTCAAGCTTCTGTAGCAACGCAGAGAACCGTTTGCGGTCTTCCGCAAGATCGATCGAATCGGGCGACGTGCCGATGATCGGGACGCCCGCGCCGTGAAGCCGGTCCGCAAGATTGAGCGGCGTCTGGCCGCCGAACTGGACGATCACGCCTTCGGGACGCTCGGTCTCGACGATATTCATGACGTCCTCGAACGTGAGCGGCTCGAAGTAGAGGCGGTCCGACGTATCGTAATCGGTCGAAACCGTCTCCGGATTGCAGTTGACCATGATCGTCTCGAAATCCGCGTCGCGGAGCGCGAAACTCGCGTGGCAGCAGCAGTAGTCGAACTCGATGCCCTGTCCGATCCGGTTCGGGCCCGAACCGAGGATCATGATCTTCCGCCGCGTGGTCGCGTCGGCCTCGCATTCTTCTTCGTACGTCGAGTAAAGATACGGCGTATGCGATTCGAACTCGGCACCGCAAGTGTCGACGCGTTTGTAAACCGGAACGACGTCGAGGTTCTTCCGCCGCTCGCGGACGTCGTCCTCGGTGGAATTGGTGAGGTACGAAACGCGGCGGTCTGACAGCGCGAATTCCTTTGCCGTGCGCAACACTTCACTCGGAACATCCGCCAGCGCACGGCCGTCGATCCGCGCCTGAAGCAGCATGACTTCCTGCAATTGTTCGAGAAACCACGGATCGATCTTCGTCAGGCGATGGATCTCGTCGATCGTGTAGCCGTTCCTGAGCGCGTATGTCAGGTACGAGAACCGCTGCGAGTTCGGCCGCGCGAGCTTTCGCTGCAGAACATGATCCGGAACGCCTTCGAGACGCAGCGGCTTGACCGATTCAAGCGACCGCAAACCTTTGAAAAGAGATTCTTTGAACGTCCGTCCGATGGCCATCACCTCGCCGACGGACTTCATCTGCGTACCCAGAACGTCTTCGGCTCCGGGAAACTTCTCGAACGCCCATTTCGGGATTTTCGTGACGACATAATCGATCGTCGGCTCGAAACTCGCCGGAGTCTTTTTCGTGATGTCGTTCGGGATCTCGTCGAGCGTGTACCCGACAGCGAGCTTCGCGGCGATCTTCGCGATCGGAAATCCCGTCGCCTTCGACGCCAGCGCCGATGAACGTGAAACACGCGGATTCATCTCGATGATCCGGACGTCGCCGTTCTCGGGATTGACCGCGAATTGGATGTTCGACCCGCCGGTCTCAACGCCGACCTTGCGGATGCAGGCGATCGACATGTCGCGAAGCCGCTGATATTCGACGTCGGTCAGCGTCTGCGCCGGCGCGACCGTGATCGAATCGCCCGTATGCACGCCCATCGGATCGAAGTTCTCGATCGAGCAGATGATGACGACATTGTCCTTGAGGTCGCGCATCACCTCGAGCTCGAATTCCTTCCATCCGAGGATCGATTCTTCGATCAGGACCTGTGAAATGGGCGACGCGGCAAGTCCGCGCTGGACGATCTCTTCGAATTCTTCGGGGTTGTAGGCGGTTCCGCCGCCGGTCCCGCCGAGCGTGAACGCCGGACGGATGATCGCCGGATAGCCGGTTTCTTCGACGATCCGCTTCGCCTCTTCCCAATTGTGCGCGAATCCGCCCTTCGCCGACGGGACGCCGATCTCGTCCATCGCAAGCTTGAAAAGTTCGCGGTCCTCGCCGACCTTGATCGAGTCGATATTCGCGCCGATCAGTTTCACGCCGTGCGCGTCGAGAATCCCGGCCTCGTAGAGCGCGACCGAAAGGTTGAGTCCGGTCTGGCCGCCGACCGTCGGGAGCAGCGCGTCCGGCTGTTCCTTTTCGATGATCGCCGCGACCGATTCGACCGTCAGCGGCTCGACGTACGTTCGGTCGGCGATCTCGGGATCGGTCATGATCGTCGCCGGGTTCGAATTGACGAGCACGACCTCGAATCCTTCCTGTTTCAGCGCGCGGCAGGCCTGAGTTCCCGAATAATCGAATTCGCAGGCCTGGCCGATAACGATCGGTCC
>JAKOSS010000316.1 GCA_029777145.1 Acidobacteriota bacterium
AAAAGGATCCCGATATGCGCCGCCGTCAGTTTCGCCAGCAGCGCCAGCGATGTCGCACCGGCCGCGAGCCACAGATCGCGATCGTTCCCGTCGTTGTTCCAGCGCACGAACCACGCGGCGGCGGCAACGTAGAACAGCATCATCAGGCCTTCGGGCTGGATCGATGTCGAGAATTCAACGATCAGCGGGTTGAACGCGAAGAACGCAAAGGCCGCAACGAGCGCAACTCCGTCAAGATACTCCCGCGCCAGCCGGTAGAACATCCAGAGCGTCGCCAGCGAGAACAAGAACGACCAAATGCGCCCGAAAACCTCATTGATCCCAACCGCTTTGTAGGTCAGCGCGATGGCATACGGGTACATCGGAAATTCCATCTCCGCGTAACCCGGCGTGTCGCCGCGCCAGTCGATCCGCGGAAAGAAGATATTCATCGACTCGATCGCGAAATTGCGCGCGATCGCGCCGACGTCCGATTCGCGCCACGACGTCCGGTCGATCGGCCGGTCGACATCCGCGAGACGGACCAGGGCGCCGGCTGCGAAGATCGAGATCAGCAGGAATTTGATGATGCGGCGTCGATTCACAAGACTTTCGGAAGATAGATCACGAGTCCCGCGGTCAGGATCCAAAGCAGCAGATTGAGCAGCGTCGGACGATCGCGGAAGAGAATCTGCACCGGATCGCCGCCGGCTTCACGGCGATGAATCAGGAACAGATATCTGAAAACGCCGTATACGACGAACGGGATCGTCAGCAGCATTGCCCGCGATCCGACGCGTTCGACGGTTTGATCGGCGCGGGTGTAAAGCGCATAGGTCAGAACCGCGGCGCCGGCGCAGATGTTCATGATCGAATCGAGAAATCCGATCGAATAGTCGCTCAGGCTACGGCGGTGATTCTCGGCGGATGCCTCGAGGAGAACCAGTTCGTGCCGTCGTTTTCCGAACCCGACGAGCAGCGCGACCATCGATGTGCAGAGCACGAGCCATTCCGAAACGTCGACCGAGATGATGACCGCTCCGGAGACCGCGCGAAGGACGAAGCCCGACGCGATCAGGATCACGTCGAGAATGACTATGTCCTTCAGTTTCAACGAATACGCGAGACACGTAACGAGATAGACGCCGATCAGCACGGCGAACAAGTGACTCAGGAAAAGCGCTCCGACCGAGGCAGTCGCGAACAGCACGACCATCGCGAAGCGTGCGACATTGACCGACAGCGCGCCCGACGCCAGCGGCCGATGGCGTTTCAAAGGATGCTCGCGGTCCTCCTTCAGATCGCAAAGATCATTGAACAGATAAACGCCGCTCGCGGCGCAGCAAAACAGTACGAATCCAACAAAGCTAAGGGCAACATTGTGCGGATCCATGAGCGAACGCGAAAAGATCAGACCCGAGAAAACCAGCAGGTTCTTCGACCACTCCATCGGACGCATCTCGACCAAGAGGCCGCGGATCGTCGTTCCGATCCCGGTAGTTTGAGTCGTTGCAATCGTCTCGGTCGATGCCATTCGGTTTAATCCTTCCAGATCCTTTCTTTCAATCCGCGCCCAGAAGCTGCGGCTGCATGGCCGCTCATTGTCACGACTTCGAAGTTATTTGAGTACCCTTCGAGCAGTTCGCTGACGAATTCCAGTTTCTTCTCAACCGCCAAGTTCATGCCCGGAAAGAACTTCAGTTCCGGCGCGTCATCGCCCGACAAGAAATCGAGCGGATGAAGCAGCAAGCTCGGCTCGGTACCCGTTGCGCGGCAGGCGGACAACGCCGATTTCCAATAGGTCCGCGCCGC
>JAKOSS010000317.1 GCA_029777145.1 Acidobacteriota bacterium
CGCCTTTGCGGACGAACCTTCCTTTTCGGCAAGACCCGTTTCAACCCACTCCTCGAACTGATCGAGCGAGACGGATGTGAGCGCGCCGGCCGACGATTTGAACGCCGCGAGCGCGCTTTCCGCGTCGCTGACGGCGCTTTCCGAAACGAGATCGAGGACCTTTCCCGCGACGGCGATCTTGTCCTCGTGTTTTTTCAAAGCTCCAAGCTGGACGAAAAACCGCGGCGTCGCGCGGAGGAATGAGATCAGGACCGCGTTGCCGTGCCGGGCGACGCGTTCGAGCGCCGCGCACCAGGCATCGAACACTTCCGACGCCTTTTCAAGAACCGATCCGCCGGCGGTTACGAAATTCAGCGTGACGCTGCCGCCGAAATCCAGAAATCGGACCGCGGAGCTCAGCAACTGTGCCGCATGTTCTGCCGAAAGCCTGTTCAAGACTCCGGGCAGCAGTGCCCACAGATCGGCCGTCATACCGCCGGTTCGGCCGGCGAAGGCGAGAGCGAGCGCAACCGCGGCGTCGGCGACCACAACACCGTCGAGACGTTTGAGAGCCTTCGCCACTTCCGGCGTTGAGCGCAGAAAATCCGCACTGTGTTTCGCTGAGCGGTTGGCGATCTCGGATGCAAGTTTGAGAATCTCGCCGAAGAGTCGCTCGTCGCCGACCTGCTTCGCGAGTTTCGGGATCAGTTCGAACGTCTCGAGCGAGATCGAACTCGAAAGAACGAGTTGCCGGACGCAGATCTGAAATACGAGCGGCCTGGCCGACGGAGCGACGTATTTGAGGCCGGCGACGCCCGAGTCGAAGAACTTGGCGCCGAGTTCGGCGTTGCCCATCGCCAGTTTGCGTCCCATTTCGGCCCAGTCACGAAGATCGTCGGCGCTTAAGATCTTCGCGGCCTTCGGGACGGCTTCGACGAACTCACGGCTGACACGCAACGAAACTCCGGCCAGCGCCGCGCTCGATTCAAGCGCCGCCCGCTTCTGCTCGCTCGTCAGCCGGCTCAGCTTGCGAGCCAGAACCGTCAGGTTCTTTTTTCGATGGGGTTCATGTTCGGCCACTTGTCTAATTGTAAGGAGTGAACGTCCGGCGGAACAAATCCGGTCTACATATTGGGAGCGATGCCGTCGTAATAGATGAAGATGTGAAAACAGGCGTTGACGCCGTATTCGATCAGCCCGTCGAGCCTTTTCGCGCGTTCCATTTCCGCGATCTTTTCCATCAGGAAGTTTTGTTCGTCGACGCCCATGTGCTTGCGCGCGAGGTCGAACGCGCAACCCGACGTGTGCGGCGGAAGACTGCCTTCACCGCGGACCTTGAAAGAGTTCGGATTGTTCTTGTTGAGCGAGATCTGATAATCCATCGAACGCGTCAGACTCGTTACGCGGAGCGGGCGTCCGAAGCGCTGCAGATATGCTCCGGCAAGTTCTTCGAGAACCGGTTTCGCGCGCTGATTGAACATGCGGAGAAGACGCGTGCGGATCTGTTTTCGTCCGTCCGGGTCGTCGAGGCTGACGTTGAATTTCTGGGCGACCTGCTGCAACAGGCTGAACTTGGGAGAGCCCGCCGGAATCGGCGTGTCGCCGGTCTGGAAACTAAATGCCGAGAACGGACCGTTTGACGCGGATCCGCCAACCTCAAGATAGAAGCTCTGTGTGGCCATCGGCATCTCGATCAGTTCGCCGTCGAGACGTTTTTTCGCGAGATCGCCGAAATCCATCGGCTGCTGATAGCCGGTCGACTTCATCTGCGCGAGTTTTGCCTTCTGCTTGATCACGCCGTCGCCGCGCAGTTCGGGCGGAACTTTCAATCCGGGTGGCGAGATCCCGGTCGGTGCGCTTCTCACCTCAAACGCCTTTGCCTTGCGGTCGGCGAGAAACGCGGCCGTGACCTCGAGCGATTTTTCGTCGGTCGACGCGTCCTGGCTGACCTTCACGTCCTGCAATGTTTTGAGATCGAGCTCCTTTTCCTCGACTTCCCACGAAGCGATCAGATCGTCGAGATCGTCGGGATCTTCGCCGCCCAGCGGATCGGTCACGCGGACAGGGATAAGAAGTCCCGATGCGATCGGCGGCGTCGGCCGTCCGGTGGAGTTTCCGTTCCCCGAGTTGTCGACCAGCAGCAGCGCCCCGCCGCCAATGCCGAGGATCAGGACGAAGAGCGAGATCGCGGCGATCAGAAGAAACGGAGTGCCGGCGGACTTCGGCGCTTTCGCCGGCACCGTGGATTCCGGTTTGGGCTCTGACTTCGCGGTCGGGTGCGGGGTTTCGCGGGCGACCGGCGCATCGCGTACTTCACGTGATTCGGTGCCGACCGTGATCGTCGTCCCGCTTCCGAGTTTCACCTCGTCGCCGTCGCGGACTGTTCGGGGACGCCCCGAAAGACGTTCGCCGTTGACGAACGTGCCGTTCGTCGATCCCTCGTCCACGACCAGCAGTTCGTCGCCGTCGACGAAGAACGTCGCGTGTTTGCGAGACAGACCGCCGTCGTCAAGCGCGACATCGGAGGCATCTGTCCGTCCGATCGAAAGTTCGTTCTCGACCGCGACGTTCTTAGTCTCGTACGGACTCCGGATCTGAAGAAGAAAACGGGGCATCAGTGATGATGATCTTCGGCGCCCTCGCGCAGTTTCGAGACATCCAGCATTTTCGAGAAGTCCTCGAAGTGGAACATCGAATCATCCTTGCAGTGTTCGCAGAAGAAAGAAGCGTCCTCGCCGAGGTACATGTCCTTGATATAGTAGGCGACAAAACAGCCGAAGCATCGTTGGACTCGTTTGCCGTAATCGGCAAGGATCTCGTCAGTCATAGGCACGGATTGTAGCACGGAAGGCAGTAGACGGTAGACAGTAGGCAGTAGACAGTAGACGGTAGGTAGTATTTGGTATTTCCTAATTCATCGGCGACCGACAACATACAACCTACCGCCTACCGCCTACCGTCTACTGCCTACTGAATAGCCTTCATTTCCTTCAGGATCGCCTTCGTGACGTCCTTGCGTTTCGGGCCGTCGCCCGATTTCATGTCGAGTTCGGTGGCGAAGAAAAAGACGTCGTCGCCGCGTTCGACGTAACCGACCCACCAGCCGACCTGCGGCGTGTACGCATCCGACCAACCGGTTTTCGCCCTTATGACATACTGATCGGTCTTTTCCTCGATCATGATGTCCTTGACGATGTCGATCACCTGCGGCGAAAACGGAAGCCGGTTCTGGTGGAGTTTTACAAGAAACTCGATCTGCTGGCGCGGCGTGACCGCCAGTTCGCCGTTGACCCAGTAAGCCTCGCCGAATCCCTTCGTCGATCGGTTGCCGTACCGGGCGGCGTCGTAATAGGTCTGCATCTGGTCGCGA
>JAKOSS010000318.1 GCA_029777145.1 Acidobacteriota bacterium
AGGGTCGTGTTTCGCGATGAGTCCGAAGTTTCGGCATTTCAATCAGGCGTTCAGCGGTCGACCGAATCGATCGGCGGATTTACGATCGAACTCCAAACGCCGGCGATGAGCGCGCTCAAAGAGGCGATCGCCGATGCGAAGTCGAAGAACCTGAAGATCACGCCGCGCAATGCGGATGCCGCCAAACGGACCTTTGCGCAGACCGTCGACAATTGGAAGAGCCGGGTCGATCCGGGTCTTCAGCATTGGGTGTCGAAAGGGAAGATAGATGCCGCCGAGGCACAGCGGATCGCCGCGCTTTCGCCGGCAGATCAGGTCCCGGAAATTCTAAAACTGGAGGGGCAAGGCCTTTATTTTGCGAAGGATTTCGACAAGACGATCCTTTACTCGGTCGCCGCGCCCGGCGCGTCGCAGCATATCTCGATGCTCGCCCTCGATGTCGCCGAGTTTGACAGCGCCGACGTCCGCCGCGTCCTTGCCGATCATGGTTGGTTTCAGACGATTCCGTCGGACCTGCCGCACTTCACGTACCTTGGCGCGAAGGAGAACGAACTGCCCGGGCTCGGACTCAAAAAGACGACCGCCTCGGGGCGCGACTTTTGGGTGCCCGACATCTGATCCCGCGGCTAGAATCTAATTGTCCGCGAAGGAGCGCGAAGGAACACGAAATTGTTCTTTCGCGCTTTCGCCGTTAAGAAGACCTTCGACCGCGAAGGGACCCGAATCAACTTGAAAAACGCTCTTCGGGAATTTCGCCGTCAAACGGACGCCTCAACCGCGAAAGAGCATGACCATGTTCGTGTTTCTTCGTGGATCGATCTGCGCAATATAACAAGAATCTTGTTGATTGTTGGTGATTGTTGTACACTCAGATTCGGAGATTCGAACTCCGTCCTCGATCCTCATTGGCCGAATGAAGTTTTTCCGATCCAGTTCGAAGTCAGCAAGCGGCGCCGAAATTTCGCGGATACGAAGGGTCGCGTCAGCCGTCCTTCGCGTGACGATCGTTGTATTGCTGGTGATCGGTTTGTTCAGGATGACGCTGATCGCGACTTCGGAGCCGGTGAATGCGTCCGAAGCCGAGAGCATCGAACACGCGATCGCAATTCTCGAGTCGAAGGGATTTTCGAACGAGGCGATGATCCTGCGCAACGGAGTCAGTTTCCGGCGCAGCGACAATTGGCTGAACCGTTTTGCCGACCGCGAGAATGCCTATGCCGCCACGAATTTTCCGTTCGGCGTCGTAACCGTCTATCCCGACTTCTTCACAAAAGCGGACGATGACACGGAACGCGCGATGATCCTCCTTCACGAAGCCCAGCACCTGACCGGAAGTTCGGAGCGCCAAGCGTACCGTTACGTGTGGGGTCAGCGGCGGTTCATCGGCTGGACCCAGCTCAAATACGGACTGACTCCGACTTATATCACCATCGAACTTCAGACCCGTGAATACGCACCCGACGTTTTCTCCTGTTCCCGCAACATTTGGAACGACTGCACGGAACGACTTCGAGCGAGCCGTTAGACTGACACGCTACCCGATTGCGGGATCCCGGTAATTCAACTGCCGAGGCGTCGCCGGAAGATGCAGTGGAGGCCTGACCGCGAAGTCGCAGATATTCAGGCAGACTCATGGGTGTCGTCTGATTTATGCTCGGGCAAATTCAATGTGCGACATCTTTGACATCCGGAATCGATCAAAATCAGGAAGCCTGATCGCGGAACCGGACAATTGAGTGGACACGCAAAACGGGCGCCCTGATCGGCGCCCGTAAGTGTTTGAAAATAACTGGTACACC
>JAKOSS010000319.1 GCA_029777145.1 Acidobacteriota bacterium
AGGAATTACGTCTTAATTGTTTTGATTTCGATCGCGGCGATCGCCGGTGCATGTACGGGCACCAGCGCGCCTTCGAATTCAGGTCCGAATGCGAATACGTCGTCGAACGTCCCGCCTGAATTCCAGGGGACGCCGCTCGCGCCCGACGGGAAGACGACACCGGGAATCCCGGAGGCGAACAAGGCCAACATGTCGAACATGCCGAAGGGCGAAACGCCGACTCCGGGAATTCCCGATCCGGCGAATATCAGCAAGCCGGTTCCGAAAGGCGCCACGCCGACGCCCGGAATCCCGGACGAGAAAACTCTCAAAGAACAGATGAACCGCGTCATCAAGGACGCGAACGTCGTCAACCGACCGGTAAACTCCGCTGTTCAGAAGATCGAACGGGGAGTCAAAAGCGTGAGAAAGAACGTTCCGTGATTTGCGATTTTCGATTTGCGATCTGCGATTGTCAACCAATCGCAAATCGCAAATTGAAAATTGAAAATCTCACTAGTCTCCCGCCGCTGCCGCCGCTTTGATGATCCCGAGCTTGACCTTCACATCGTGCTCGATCCGGTCGTAAACCTCCGAATTTTCCTTCAGCATCGATTTTACGTTCTCGCGGCCCTGGCCGAGGCGTTCGCCGCTGTATGAGAACCACGCGCCGCTCTTTTCGACGATCCCGTTCGTGACCGCCAGATCGAGCAGATCGCCTTCGCGCGAGATCCCCTCGCCGTACATGATGTCGAACTCGCATTCATGGAACGGCGGCGCAACCTTGTTCTTCACGATCTTGACCTTCGTGCGGTTGCCGACGATCTTGTCCGCGTCCTTGATCGCCCCGATGCGGCGGATGTCGATGCGGACCGACGCGTAGAATTTGAGCGCCTTGCCGCCGGTCGTCGTCTCGGGTGAGCCGAAAAAGACGCCGATCTTGTCGCGGAGTTGGTTGATGAAGATGAAGCAGGTGTTCGTGCTCGAGATCGTGCTCGTCAGTTTTCTGAGCGCCTGAGACATGAGCCGCGCCTGCAGTCCCATGTGCGAGTCGCCCATTTCGCCGTCGATCTCAGCGCGCGGAACGAGCGCCGCGACCGAGTCGACGACGATGACGTCGATCGACGCCGAGCGGACGAGCGTTTCGGCAATGTCGAGCGCCTGTTCGCCGGAATCGGGCTGCGAGATCAGAAGATCGTCGATATTCACGCCGAGCTTTTCGGCATATTCCGGATCGAGCGCGTGCTCGGCATCGATATAGGCCGCGACGCCGCCGCGCTTTTGGGCCTGCGCGACGACCTGCAGCGCAAGCGTCGTTTTACCCGAGCTTTCAGGCCCGAAAACCTCGATGATGCGGCCGCGGGGAAAACCGCCGACGCCGACCGCCGCGTCCAGGCTGAGGCAATTGGTGGAGATCGCCCCGACTTCCTCATGCGGGCGTTCGCCAAGGCGCATGATCGAGCCTTTTCCGAATTTCTTTTCAATATTCGCAAGCGCCGATTCGATCGCCTTGCCTTTGTTATCAGTGCTCATAGCTGGTTGTGCCATCCTTGTAACTTTCTCCTTTTTGCTGATTTCCCCAAGAAACGAAGGTGAGTGTAACACAAAAAGGGGCGTTTGTGAAATGCTGTTGCATGTGTGAAACGATAATTTTTCGTCAGATTCTCGCCAGGGTAAAAACATCGTCGCCGTCCTTCTCACGATCCCCGAACCAGAGTCCCGGCCGGTTGCGTGAATTGGCCGGGACCCATACGCGGTTCGTGGTCCCGAGGTGAGTCGGGGAGAATTCTAAGATCACCGGCAGGGAAAATAACTTAAGCGAGATTAATTGTTCTAAATCAATCCAGTCCAAAACGTGAAAATTGAGTTCGCAAAGACGGGCAGCAGCGCGCCGTTCTTATAGTTCTTGGACAGCTCGGAACGATCCCGCCCGGTTCGTCGGAATGTCGTCATGATTCCAAGTGACTTCTTTTTGATTGAGTTTTGCGCCCTTGCGCCTTGGCGGGAACACATCGCCTGGCTGTTCCCGGAATGTTTCCCGCAAGGGCGCCAAGACGCAAAGTCAGGTTCGACGAACATCGCGTGGATTGGTTGCGAATTGCGTGCATTCGGCCGATCCGAGTCAAGCAATCCGCTCGTGACGAATCGAAAGCCAGACGGTTAGGACAGCATCGGTTCGAAATTAATGCTGACCTGCCGATTTCCCCGAGTTTGTTGGAGCGGAAGAATTGTCTGAAGAGGCCGCATTTCGGCTGGCCGACGCTCTGATCGCGTGAACGGGGGATGTCGTTCCATAAAGCACGGAGTCACGGAGTCTCTGGGGAGCGAAGCGGACGGTCAATCATTCCGGCGGATGGCCGCGTCTTTTGCCGTTCCGCGCGACCGGGACTTCGGCCCGACAAAAACAAAAGATCCGGGAAGGCACGAAGCCATTCCCGGATCCATCGGGGGCAGGGACGGGAGTTACTGTTCGAGTTGCGCGGCGCGGATCTCGTCCGCCTGCGCGAGCGCCGCGTTGCCGTTCGCTTTGTAGATCAGAGCCCGCACCCGATACAGGTTCGGGATCCGCGGATCGAGCTGAATTCCGCGATTGCAGTCGGCAAGTGCCGCGTCAAGGTTCTTGAGATTGATCAGTACCACCGCACGGTTGAGGTAGGCGAAGGCGAAATCGGGCTTGAGTTGAATCGCCTTGTCGAAGTCAGGCTTCGCCTTTTTCCATTCGTTGAGTTTCACGTTCGCGGTTCCCCGGTTGAAGTAGAATGCCGGTTCGTCGGGAGCAAGCGTGATCCCCGCCTCAAAATCCTTCATCGCGCCCTTGATGTCGTTCAGATAGTTGAGCGACAACGCACCGCGCGAAAGATAATAGGAGGATTCGTTCGGATCGAGCTTGATCAGCTCGGTGTAGTAATCGGCCGCGAGCTTGTATTTGCCGGCCTTTTCAGCTTCCGCCGCAGCCTGCCGGAATTCGCCTTTGGTCACCGGAGTCGGTTCATTGTTCTGCTTCGCGGCCGCATTTACCTGTTCGAGCGACGTGTTGTCGACCGGTTTCTGTGCCGTATTCGTATTTGCGGGCGCCGACTCGCCGCGGATGACCCGCATCTTCTCGACAAACATGTCCGCGTACAGGTTCAGCATTTCACGCGCGGCGCTTAAGTAACGCTCGCGCTTCGAATAGATCACGAGGGGCGTGAAAACAAATTTCGCGTCGCCCATCAGCTGCCGGGTCTTGAGCGACGCCTTCGACGCATCCTCGTACGGCTTTTCAGCAAAGAGGCGCCGCGCCGCGATCGGCAACGCGCTGCGGAACTGATCGAAATTGTTCTTGCGGTCGATCATGAAGATGTAGCTGTCGGGAACATTCATCATCGCCCCGATCGCGTAGTTTGCCGTGTACTTGCCGTTGTCCCACAGCCAGCCGTCGCGGTCCTGCCGGAAACCGGATTTGAGTTCGATCGACGTGAAATCGAGCACGACGTCGAAGGTCGCCAGATCACCGCCGGTGGATTCGGCCGAATTCGCCATCTTTTTGATCTTCCCGAAGCCGAGCAACTCGGTCGTCGCGAACGGTTTCCAGCGGACCATCACCGGACCGTCGTAGGCCGTGAACGAGAGCCACGCCTGACCGTTCTTGCCGTCGTAGTCGTTCAGCTGCTTGTCTTCCTGCGCCTTTACGCGATCGGCATAGTATTCGGTCGCCTTGACCTCGTCGTAGGTTCCGGCATCGATCCCGGCGGACTTCAGTTTGGTCCGCAGGATCCCGTAGAATTCGTCGGTCAGGTTCTGCAGATCCTGCTGCGTGACGTCGCTGTCGAGATAGACCGTCACTTCGGCACTGCTCCCGCTTTTCGCCGAAGATTTCGATGTGATCAGCTTGTAATGCACGCGGACCTGGCCGAGCGAGATCTTCGTCGTGTTCTTGGAAACCTTCGGCTTCCCGAAGGTGCCGGCCTTGACGTAGCTGAACGTATCGTCGGCGACTTTCGACAAGTTCTGCGCCGAGACCGAAAATACGGCCGAAATCACGGCGATCGTGGACAACAGGAATTTCATAAACAGTTTTTCTCCCGAATAAATCGCAACAAAATTCGAATCCGAGGCTCAGGCGGGGAGAATTTTTCACGAAATTCGGTAGAATCGTTCTCGCCAGCCAATGCAAGATACCGGACCGATCACCGAACTTCTGAATCAGGCAAGCAAGGGCAACCGGGATGCCCTCGATGAATTGCTGCCGATCGTTTACGACGAGCTGCGGCGGGTTGCGGCCGGCAAACTCGCGTCCGAACGATCGGACCACACGCTGCAGCCGACGGCGCTCGTGAACGAGGCGTATCTCGTGATGATCAACCAACATTCGGTCGACTGGCGGAACCGCGTTCATTTTTTCGCGATCGCGTCTGAGGTCATGCGCCGGATCCTCGTCAATCACGCCGTCGCGAGGCGGGCCCAGAAACGCGGGAGCGGCGAAACGTTGGTCGCGATCGACGACGCGGCGTCGTTTCCGAACCCGAGCGGGATCGATCTCGGGATCCTCGACGATGCGCTGTCGCGGCTGGCAAAAATGGACGAGGAACAGGCGAAGATCGTCGAACTCAAGTTCTTCGGGGGACTGACAAACGAGGAGGTCGCGGAATACATGGGAACGTCGGTCTCAACAATCAAACGCGAATGGGCGTCGGCGCGCGCGTGGCTGCTGACACAGCTTTCCTGATGGATCCTGCGGTTTGGAAAAAAGTGAAGACGGCGTTTGCCGACATTTCGGAAACACCGAACGGCCATCGCGCAGCGAAAATCGCCGCGCTGGAAACCGATGTACGCGAGGAAGTCGCCAAGATGCTCGCGGCGAACGAGGCGGACAGCCGTTCGCTCAACGATCCGATCTTCGACCTTCACGATCTCGAACCTGCCGATGAACCGGTCGCGATCGACGGCTACACGATCGAACGCGAGATCGGGCACGGCGGAATGGGCATCGTTTACGAAGCGCGCCGCGAGACCGCCGGCGTCTCCCAAAAGGTCGCGCTGAAGGTGATCCGCCGGGGCATGAACAACGACGTCATCCTCAAGCGATTCCGTTCGGAACAGCAGATCCTGGCGACCCTTCGGAACGAATACATCGCGCGATTTCTTGACGGCGGTCGGACCAGAGACGGTCTGCCGTATTTTGCGATGGAGTTCGTCGACGGCCTTCCGATCACCGAATATTGCGCCGCGGGACGGAGCACCGAGGAGATCGTCGCGCTTTTCCGCGATGTCTGCGGGGCGGTTTCATCGGCCCACGCGCAGCTCGTCGTCCACCGCGATCTCAAGCCATCGAACATCTTCGTGACGCCCGACGGACGTCCGAAACTGCTCGATTTCGGCATCGCGAAGGTGCTCGATGTCGAATCGGGCGACGGAACCGCGACGCAGTTCGGGATGATGACGCCGCAGTACGCTTCGCCCGAACAAGTGCGCGGCGAAAAGGTTTCGACGCTGACCGACGTCTACAGTCTCGGACTCATTCTCTATGAACTGCTGACGGGCGGCCGGCCCTACGAAACGGAGGGCAAGAATTACGCCGAGATCCTCGACACGGTGACGCAGTCCGTCCCCGTTCCGCCGTCGCAGATCCGCGGCGCGCGTCCCGACTTCACAAGCGGGCTCGGCGATCTCGACAACATCGTCATGAAGGCGCTTCAAAAGGAACAGGACCGGCGCTATTCGTCGGTTGAGCAGTTCTCCGAGGATCTCCGGCGATTTCTCGCGGGTCTTCCGGTCATTGCTCGCGCCGACACGGTTTCGTACCGGCTTCGACGATTTCTCGGGCGCAATCGGGCTGCCGCCGCCGCGTCGCTGGCCGTTACGCTGACGCTCCTCGGCGGAATCGGCGCGACCTCGTGGCAAGCGTATCGCGCGGAAAAGCAGCGGTTGCTCGCCGAGAAGCGCTTCCGCGAAGTGCGGACGATCGCCAACAACGTCGTGTTCAAATACGACGACGAGATCAAGAAACTCGACGGCTCGACGGCCGTGCGGGAGATGATCGTCGCCGACGCGACCGATTATCTCGATAACCTCGCCGCCGATTCCGAGGGCGACATCGAGCTCGAAAGGGAACTCGCGCTCGCCTATCTGAAACTCGGCGACGCGCAGGGCGCGATCTATTCGGCGAACACCGGCAACACCGCCGGCGCGCTGCAGAATTACACGAAATCGATCGAATTGCTGGAAAAAGTTGTCGACGGAATGCCGAATGATGTCGGGGCAAAAGACGATCTGCTCACCGCCTACGACAAGCGGATCTCGTTGGCCGCGCGGACTGATGGCGAAAGCAGCCTCAAACTCGGTCTGTTGGACAAATCAACGGCGCTGGTCGAGCAGATCCTGAGAACGGAACCGCGCTCGGTCAAGCGTCTCGCGCAATTGTCGCGGCTTTACGTCCGCAAGGGCGATTCGGTCGGGACGATCGTCTCGCGTCCGGATCTGGAAAAGAAGCTCGAAAGCCATTTGAAAGCGCTTCAATTTGCGGATGAGGCGTTGGAGTCGGCGGCGGACGATCCGGAAATCGTGCGCGGGGCCGTGCGGTCCGAGCAGCGTGTCGGGACGGATTATTACTGGCTCGGCGTGAACGCGCTCAAATTCGGGAATCCGCAGGACGCTCCGGAGAACTTCAAATCGGCCCTGCCGCATCACCAACGAATGTTCGAACTGAGCGACCGACTGGGCCGATTGCAACCCGCAACGGCCGAGACTCGCCGCGATCGGTTGGCGGTCCTGACCTCGCTCGCGCCGACGCTCGCCCAGAACGGGCGGCTCGATGAAGCCTTGCAATTGGCGCGTGACGCCGAGGTGATCGCGCGCACGACGCAATCGCTCGACCCGGCAAATCGCGAAGCGACGTTCGATGTCGGTGAGGTTCAGCTACTTTATTCGACGATCTATTCGATTTCGGGAAAAGCGGAAATATCGGTTGATTTCAAACTGAAAGCGCGCGACGTGTTTCACGGCATCTTCGCCGCCGATCGAAGCAATCTCGAGGCGTTCACGCGGACCGTCAACCTAACCAAAGAATTGAATCTCGACCTCGAGCGGCTGGGGCGGCAAACGGACGCAGAGAAGAACCGAGCGCGTCTCGCGGAACTCCAGTCGGCCCGGAAGTAATTCAGAAGTCTCCCAATTTCAGTCCGGTTTTTTGCTGGAACTGTTCGGCAAGCGACGGCATTTCGAACGAACTCTCGTCACGCGTCGCGCGCTCGACGCGCCACATCGGAAAGAAATATTCCTGCATCGGCAGGTAAGGCTCGCCGTTTTTGATCGCGCTCGTCCATTCCTCGAAGTAATTCAGATCGATCCCGCGGACGAAGATCCCCGCCGACCCGATCTCGTGGAGTACTCCGACAACCTTCTCGCGCGGGCTGTGAAGAACGATGATGATGCTGTCGCCTGGTTCCAAACGCATGGTTCGGTCATTGTAAACGGTTGGACGTGAATTTTCGAGAGCTCTTTCTTGCGGACTCCGCGCACTTTGGGTGAGGGTAGCTTCTGGATTCACTTACGCGGTCGTCCATTTGGGGAGATGTCTCACGCGGAGATCGCGAAAATCGCCAAGCATATTCCTTAGCGGACTCCGCGCACTTTGCGTGAGAAATGAACTTCCGCGGCGTCATAATCTCATGGCGTGATCGCGAAGATCGCGGAGGTTTGTCACCGCCATGCTACCAACTTCACCCCGATTATTCTAAAATCGAAACCTTAACGAAGCCGTGCATATCACCAAGATCGAACTCGAGAACATCAAGTCCCACGCGCATTTTTCTCAGGAATTTCAGCGCGGGACGACGGCGATCGTCGGCGAGAACGGCGCCGGAAAAACGACGATCATCGAGGCCGTCGCGTGGACGCTATTCGATCTGCTCGACTACCGAAAGGAAGATTTTCTCCGGCGCGGAGAGAAGAAAGGATCAGCGCGCGTGACGTTTGAGAGCAGCCACGACGAGCGCCGTTACATGGTCCATCGCGACACCGGGACCGGCTATTACGTTTACGATCCGGAGCTCAAACTGAGGATCGCGGACAAGAAGGAGGAAGTATCGCGATTTCTCTGGCTGCATCTCGGCGTCGAGCCGGGAACCGATCTCGAAGTGCTTTTCCGCACGGCGATCGGAGTCCCGCAGGGAACGTTCACGGCGGTTTTCCTCGACACGGTTTCGAATCGGAAAAAGGCGTTCGACAAGCTCTTGAAGGTCGATGAATACCGGTTCGGATCGGACAAGCTTCGCGACACGTCGCGGTTCGTCGAACTCAAGATCGTTGCGGTTCGCGAAAAGATCGCGCGCGCCGAAGGCGAGCTCATGCGCTTTGACGCGATCGAGTCGGAATCGAAACATTTCCGCGAACAATCCTCGCAGCTTGCGGCGGCGGCCGGGTCGGTCGAAAAGGAAGTCGCGGCGCACAAATCCGCCGTCGACGGATTGGATGCCAGCGAAGCCCGCGTGATCGCGCTCAAGAACGAGTTCGACGCCGTTGAGTCGGCACGTTCGAAAGCCGAATTCGTACTCAGCCGGCGGGAGTTGGAACTCAAGGCGGCGCAGGATGCGGCCGGGCGCGTGAAGGCGGTCGAGGCCGATTCGCAAGCTTACGTGAAGGCCGCGGGGATGATTCGTGAGCTCGAACGCGAACGCGTCGAGCGCGACAAGATCCGCCAGACGATAGCGTCGATCGAGAACGCAAAATCGCGTGTGATCGCTGATCAGCGCCGTTTCTCCGCGGAGCTTGAACGGATCCAGACGGCGCGCGCGGCGATCGCCGATCTGCAGCCGAAGGCCGATGCTCAGGAATCCGCCGAAAAGGAACGGGACGAACTGCGCGCCGAGATCGCCCGCCGCGAGCCGCTCGAAAAGAACGTCGCACGTCTCGACAAGCGTCTGGCCGAACTGCGCGACCGTTTTGCCGCGCAGCGTGAATTGGTCAAGGACCTGACCGCGCGGTCGGCCGGCGCCGAAAATCTCGGAGAACTCGAGACGAAATCTTCCGATCTCACGAAAAAGATCGCCGATTTTCGCGCACAACTCGACGCCGACGAGCGTTTTCAGCGCGAGATCAAGAACGGACTGTGTCCGGTGCTTTCCGAAAAATGCCTCAATCTGAAACCCGGCCAGACGCTCGAAGGATTCGTTTCGAACAAGTTCACCGAGAT
>JAKOSS010000320.1 GCA_029777145.1 Acidobacteriota bacterium
ACGGTGACGCAGAGCAAGGCGGCGAACAAGTCCGACGGCAGCGCCGACAAGGCGGCGGAATCCGTTTTGGCGATCGAGGCGCAGCAGGTCCTCAGCGCAGTTCAGCGGTAGAGCGTGTCAAAAGTAAAAAGTGCAAAGTAAAAAAGGCACGTTGATCGCGAACGCTTCCTTTGCCTTTCACTTTTTACTTTTTACTTTTCCCTTTTTACTTGGATTCTTCCTTCCAACTTCGGCGAGATCGTGGCGTCGGGCGCGTTGCGGATCGCCTTCTCGAATACATCCGAATCCTTCGGGGCAGTCGCCGCTTCCGTCAATACCTTCGCATCCTTGAACATCGTGTAGCCGTCGCCTGAGCGCGAGACGAGAAAGTCAGACGTCGCGAGTGTGTACGACTTCGCGTCGTCGAGCGGCTTTCCGCCGACCATCACATCGAAGACACGGCTGCCGGCCGGCTTCGAAACATCGAATTTGAAACTCATCCCCGAGATCTGCGGAAATCGCCCGGGCTCGCCGTCCTCGCCGATTCCGCTCCGCGCGACGCCATGTTCGAGCGCCGCCCGCAAGGTCTTGCCGGACAGTTCGATCTTCACGATCGGATTGTTGAACGGCAGTATCGACAGCACGTCTCGTTTCGTCAGCGGACCCGGATTGTACGTCAGATCGGCGCGGATCGAACCGCCATTGACTAGCGCGACGTCCGCATCGACGGCGCCGCGATACGCGTCGGCGATAAAGTTTCCGATGTTGGTTTCCTTCGTCCGGTTCGAGTACGAAAGCGCGTCGAGCGTGACCGATGTTGCGCCGACCGGTTCGGCGAGTTTCACCAGCAGGTCTTTGTATTTATCGAAAACGGGAGCGAATTCCGGAGCGTCGGCGATCTGATCGGTGACCGGAATGATCTCCCAATCCAGACTCACAAATGTCTTTGTCTTGGCGTCGAAATTCAGGTTGAACTTGCCGAGTTCACGGGCGTCGGCGGTCATCTTGAAGATCGGCGTGCCGTGCGAACTCGACTGCAAAAGCGTGTGCTCGTGCCCGCCGAGGATCAGATCGAAATCCGCGCAACCGGCGAGCACCTTGTCCTGCGCCATCGAAAGATGCGTCAACCCGATCACGGCGTTGACCTTTTCCTTGTTCCGCATCTCCGCGACATACTTCTTCGCGGTCTCGCAAAAATCGGTAACCTGCAGACTTGCTTCCATCGACGAGGTCTCCTTGGTTTCGGGAAGCAGCAAACCGATGATCCCGATCTTCACGCCGGCGATCTCGCGGATCTCGTACGGCGGCAGATCGGCAAAGATCTTCCCGGTTTTCGAGTCGATGACGTTCGCGCCGAGCCATTTGAACTTCGATTCTTTCATCCGCGCGAGAAGATCGGTCGTTTTGATGTCGAACTCGTGGTTGCCGAAGACGGAATAATCGAGGCCGATGGCGTTCCATGCGTCGATCATTTGCGCGCCTTTGTAGGTCCGCGTCTCGACCGACGGCGAGACCGTGTCGCCGCCGAGCGTGAAGATCGTGTTCGGATTCTCGGCAAGAGCCTGCTTTCGAAGCGTCAGCAATCGCGCCAAACCGCCGCGTTTGCCGCCGTCGACCGGCATGAACTGGTAAACGTCGTTGACGTGAATGAACGTCACGCGGACCGTCTGCGCCGTCGCCGACGCCGCGAAAAAGATCAAACAGGCTGCCGTTAACAAAATTGCTCGAATCATCGAAATCTCCTTGAATGTTAGGTTTGCGTGGTCATTATACCGCCGGTGATTCGGTCCGCCGAACGTCGTCGGCCGAAAATCTTGATGACTAAGCCCGCGCAGTTATGTTAGTTTTATAGTGTTGAACAGAGTTGTTCATTCCATCCGCTATGAATCAAGTCCTTGAAACGCCCTCCATTCCGATGAACGAGGTGTCGATCGAATCCATCATTCTCGACGCCGAGCTGTTTGTGAAATATCGTTCGCCCGAAAAGGCGTTCCAGCTTCTCCGCGAATCCATCGAGCGGAGTCCGCGATCGATCGCGCTGCGCGAAAAGTTGCGTGACATCTGCATTTCGCAAAAGAGTCTCGACGAGGCGGCGCGACAATGTCTTGCGCTTGTCAATCTTTACATCGGACGCGAGGATTTCGACCTCGCGTACGACCGCCTGCAGGAAGCGAAGCTGCTCGATCCGCGGATCTCGGTCGCGCCGGGACTCGAAGCGATCCGCCGCGCGCGCCGTCCGGATTTCGCGGTCAACCGCGACAAGACTCCGCAAAAGGTGCGGACCGACGTGACCTTCGCCGGCAACCTGGCGTATGTCGGGATCTTCGACGCCGTGCAGGTGATCGAAAGTTCAAAGATGACCGGCCTTTTGGTCCTTAAAACTGATCTTCATCTCGCCAGCGTTTCATTCAACGACGGCAAAATCGTCGACGCCGAATGCGGCGGGCGGAACGGCGCAAAGGCGTTTCGCGAGATCATCGAGATAAACAGCGGCACATTCGAATTTTCGATCTCCGATAACGAATTTTCGGTGGTCATAAACGTCTCGAGCAATACGAATTTCCTGCTCGACGTCTTGACGGAACTCGACAACGAACGCGCCGAAAAACAAGGTCTCCGGAGCCTCGGAAACGAACTTTAGGTTCCGCTAATTGTTGGCAGAGAACGGATAACGACCACGCAGGCTCGTTGTCCGTTTTGCATTTGCCGCAACGATGCCGAACTTTCTGTTTCCCGTCAACAATTAACCATCAACCCCTTTTGACTTGGAGTGCCCAAACCAACAAAATATAGAGCGACTTTCCCTGACATAAGCGCTATATAGAATGTTCAAACTCCAGCGTCTCGAGATCACTGGTTTCAAATCCTTTGCCGACTACACAGAAGTTGTCTTCACCGGCAACGGTATCACTGCGGTCGTCGGGCCGAACGGTTGTGGAAAGTGCGTTTCCGGTGAGACCTTAGTCACGCTCTCAGATGGCCGCGAAGTTGAGATTCGCAAATTGGTTGATGACGCACTGAACAAGTGCCTTGTAACCGAACAGTTCGATGATGGATGCCTAACTCGCGAGAATCCGGACTCAGCGGAGATTATTTCGCTGAACCCGGAGACAATGAAACTCGAGAGTCGTCGTGTTGCTGCCTTTGTTCGGAGAGAGGCACCTGATCATTTATTGAAAATCCGGACCCGTGCGGGTCGCGAAATCACTGCAACGGCCTATCATCCACTTTTTACCCTCGAAAACGGCAAGCTTCGTGCACTGCGCGCGGACGAACTCACCACCGGTGTC
>JAKOSS010000321.1 GCA_029777145.1 Acidobacteriota bacterium
ATCCACCGTGGCGGGCCTCGGCCCCGTCGAGAAGGAATACCTTTTCGGCGCGGGCGAGCGTCAGCAGCCGCGGGAGTAGATCGTCGATGGCGATCGCTATTTTTTCCGATCGAAGTCGCAAGTCGTTAGTGCCAAGAATGTTAGCACAGGCGAGCGACTACTTTCGGTTCTCGTTTTCGGCGGTTTGGGTAAATGTGGAGTTGATGTCGTCGGGCACGGTGAAGGATTTCTCGAAGAACTGAAAATCGTTTTGTGAACGCTGATAGTCGTCGATCGGACACCATGAATGAAGGACATAGAACGTGAGCTCGTCGTAGGTAATGATGATGTGTCCCTTGACGCTCTCGCGGCCGACCATTTTCTCGACGATGAGCAATTTCGCCGGATGCTTGCCGACGTATATCGAAAGCCGCGACCCTTCCTTGACCATCGTTCGGCCGAACACCGACGATTGTTCAAGATCCTTCTGCATCGATTCGACAACGCTGTCGCAGAGTTGATCGAGTATTGCGGACGGCGCCTGGCGCTTCATATCAAGCTGCGCCGGAACGGGAACGACCTCGAGCATCGCGATCCGGTTGCCTTGGGTGTCGGTCGCGACCATCCGCGCGTACGGCGTATTGATCATCGGATTGCTCGTCGAGAGCATCACCCAGCCTTCGGGGATCGAAACGGACGCACCCGTCGTTTTGTCCTTGAATTCCGTTCCCTCGATCTTGTATTTCGCGACCTCGGGACTCGTTATCTGCAGTTTTGAAAGCGTCGGAAGTGCCTTTCCGAGCGCCGCGATCCCGAGGATTCCGCCGATCGCGAACACGAAAACGACGAACGAGGCGACGCCCGAATAGATGCGGCCGGTCGACGGGTTGTGTTTGCCGTGCAGAACCAGCGCGAGCGCCAAAAGATAGAAAAATCCGGCAAGGCCTGTGACGACGCCGATCGCGATCGTGAAGCCGTCATTTGAGGCGAACGGCGCCAGCAATCCGATGAAGAATCCGACGTACGCGCGCACGAGGACCCAGCGACGGACTCCGTCCGAACTGTCCCGGTTCCACAGTTTAGCCGCGAGAAGCAGGTCGATCGCGATCGGTACGATCGCACGTCCGACCATCTGACCGACGGCTTCGGCCGAATCCGCATGCGGGACGAGTCCGCCGAGAATCAGCATGCCGACATAAACGATCACGCCGATGATCAGGAAAACCGCGGCGGATCGCAGCCCCGGACGCTCGCCCGTCGATTCAGTCCGCGCAAGCGGTTCGTAACTGACCTCGGTCGGCGCGTAGTTTGACTGAATGTTCGGCAGCTTCGCTTGTTCGGGAAGTGTCGATGCTTGATAAAAGGTCTGGCTTTGATTATTTTGAGTGTAATTATTCGGGTCGGCCGGCGCGGAGGAAACCGGTTCGCTGCTGAATGAGATCGGCGTTGCCGGCGGTTGAATGCCGGAAACCGACTGCGAGCCGCTGGGCGGACGCGCCGAATTCAGGGCAGCTTCAGGAATCCAAACGCCCAGATCGAATTCCCGCTTCAGCATGCGAAGAGACGGGTTCTCCGTCGAATAAATGAGTGAATCCTGGTTGATTTGCCGGCGAAAGAAGAGCTCCTTAACTTGATCCAGGGATAGACCGTTCTGCTCTTTTCCGTCGAGCCGTACGACTGTATATGTCATGTTCGGTATGGATGCCCGAGAGGGCGGGAAGAATCGGCAGGCTGCCATCTGAATTATAGTTACTGAATCGCCGATTGACAATAAGTTTTTAACGTCGTTAAACACACATGAAGAAAGAAACCGTAACCCTTGTTCGCGGATTGGGCCTACTGGCGGCGATCTCGATGATCGTCGGAAATGTCATAGGAACCGGAGTCTTCCTGAAGGCACGCGTGATGACCTGCAATGTCGGATCGCCGACGTGGGTCATCCTCGCCTGGGTCGCCGCCGGCATCCTTTCGCTCGCGGGCGCGCTCACGTATGCGGAATTGTCGGCGATGAAACCTCAGGCGGGCGGTGAATACGTCTTTCTCCGCGATGCGTACGGTCGCGTTTCGAGCTTCCTTTTCGGCTGGATGCAGATCTTCGTGGCGAAAACCGGTTCACAGGCCGCGGTCGCGGTCGCGTTCGCGGTTTTTCTCAATGATCTGCTCGGCGGCGGGCTCAAACAGACGCTCTTCAAGACCGAGGTTCTCGGATTCCCGTACGAACTGACGTCGCTGCAGATCGTCGCGGTCATGATGATCGTCATCGTCACGACGATAAATTGCGCTTCGGTGTCGATCGGCGGACAGATCGCGACGTTCCTGACGTTCGTCAAGATCGGCCTGGTCGTGCTTGTCGGTTGCGGCGCGTTCTTTCTTGCCCAGGGCGATTGGACGCACTATGCGATGCTCAACGACGGCGGCGTCTGCGAGGGCGTCGATAAGGCCGCACGCTACGGCTTTGAAGGCACGCCGTTTCTTGCGGGTTTCGGCGCGGCGATGCTTGGCGCGCTTTGGGGCTATGACGGCTGGAACAATCTTTCGCTGGTCGCCGGCGAGGTCGAGAACCCGAAACGTAACATTCCGCTCGCGCTGATCGGCGGCACGATCCTGATCATCATTCTCTACGTCTTTGTTAACGCCGCGTATTTCTACGTTCTGACCCCGACCGAGATCGCCAGCGTTTCGAAGGATTCGTCGGTCGCCCGCGAAGTCGCGGTCAGGTTCTTCGGCGCCGGCGCGCTCGTTCTGATCACCGGCGGGCTGATGCTGTCGTCGCTCGGAACGCTGCATACCTCCATCCTCGCCGGCTCGCGCGTCCCGTTTGCGATGGCCGAAGACGGCGTGATGTTCAAGTCACTGGGCCGGATCTCGGCGACCCGAGTGCCGGTCGTCGCGCTCGTCACGCAGGGAATCTGGGCGTGCCTGCTGGCGCTCTCGGGATCGTTTGACACGCTCACCGATTACGTGATTTTCGGATCGTGGATCTTCTACGCTTTGGCGACGGCGTCGGTGTTCGTTTTCCGTTCGAAATATCCCGATCTCGAGCGGCCGTACCGCGCGTTCGGCTATCCGGTCGTTCCGGTCGTTTTCATTCTCGTCGCGCTTTGGCTGCTGATCAACACGATCATGACGAATCCGAAGCAGTCCGGGATCGGAATTTTCCTGATTTTGGCCGGATTACCAATTTATTATTATTTGACGACTAGAAAATACCCCGCGACGGACGGAAACGAGGAATGATAGACAGGCGAGCCGGAAATGAACGGCGAAGGAACCCGCGATACGCGGTGAATATTGACATCAACTGGGAAAATGCCGAGGGGCGTCATCGCGGGACGATGAGCGACGTCTCGGTCGAAGGATGTTTCGTGCTCTGCTCCGGGAACGTCGGGAACGGCGACCGCATTCGAGTTTTTTTGCCGGTCGGCGAGGGAATGAAGGTTCAGTTCTCTGGCGAGGTCGTCAATTACGTCTATGAGATCGGATTCGCGATCAAGTTCATCGATCTCGGCGCCGCCCAGCGCGATTTTCTTGAGCAATTCATTAACAGTCTGGAAAGTTCAGGAAGTTCAGGAAGTTGAGGAAGTTCAGGAAGTTTTGGAAGTTTGGGAAGTTGAGGAAGTTTTGAAAGCTTAGAAAGTTTGGGAAGTTTTGGGAAGTTTAGGAAGTTTTGAAAGTTTAGGAAGCTTGGGAGGATCTAGGAGCTTGCGATCTCTCAGCACTTCCTCAACTTTCTGAACTTCCTGAACTTACAAAACTTTCAAAACTTCCTCAACTTTCTGAACTTCCTGAACTTACAAAACTTCCTCAACTTTCTGAACTTCCTAAACTTCCCAAACTTCCAAAACTTTCAAAACGTCCCAAAACTTTCAAAACTTTCAAAACTTCCTAAACTTCCCGAAGCCGACCAAGCGATTCAATTGCAACCTCGCGGTCGTCGAAGTGATACTTCTCATTTCCGATGATCTGGTAGGTCTCGTGGCCCTTTCCGCAGATCAGGACGAGGTCGTTCGGCTTGGCTTTCGAGATCGCCGCAAAGATCGCCTCGCGGCGGTCCGGAACGACAAGGTACGGAGTCGAGGTCGTCGTGATCCCGGCCTCGATCTCCTCGATGATCCGCAACGGATCCTCGGTCCGCGGATTGTCCGAAGTGATGATCGCCAGATCGCTGCCGTTCCCGGCGATCTCGCCCATCGGCGCGCGCTTCGTCTTATCGCGGTCCCCGCCGCAACCGAAAACAGTGATGATCCTTCCCGTCGTCAGATCCCGTGCCGTTTTCAAAGTATTGAGCAGTGCGTCGTCGGAATGCGCGTAATCGACGACGATCGCAAAATCGCCGTCGTGCGGCACGCGTTCAAATCGTCCGGGCGCTCCGACGCACGTGTCGAGTCCGCGGACGATGTCGTCAAGATCGTACCCGAGTTCAAGTGCGGCGGCGGTCGCGGAAAGCATGTTGTAAACATGCGGACGTCCGACGAGCGGGGAATTGACGCGGCGTTCGCCGGCCGGCGTGACGAGCCGGAACGACGTTCCGCGCAGGATCGAGACGTCGATGTCGTGCGCCGTCAGATCGGCTTCGCCCCGCTGTGAAAACGTCACGACCCGCGCCCCTTCCGAGCGCAGGCTTTCGACCAGTTTGCGTCCCCATTCATCATCGACATTCACGACGGACGCAGCCGGGCGTTCGCCGAGCCGGCCGTCGAAAAGCCGCTTCTTGGCGTCGAAGTAGTTCTCCATCGTGTGATGGTAATCGAGGTGATCGCGCGTCAGATTGGTAAAGATCGCGACCTTGAATCGCAGCCAGTCGCAACGGTGCAGGTCGATCGCCTGCGACGAGGTTTCCATCACTGCCATCGTGCACCCGTCGTCGAGCGCCTCGCGCAGGAATCGATTCGTGTCGGACGCTTCGGGAGTCGTCCGGACCGCCGGTTCGCTTTTGTCGCCGATGCGGTATTCGACCGTCGTCAGCATCGCCGGTTTGTCGCCGCCGGCCTCTGCCAGCGCGAAGCAAAGATATGTTGTCGTGGTTTTGCCGTTCGTCCCGGTGATCCCGACCAGTTTCAATTCATGCGACGGGTCGCCGAAGATGATCGATGCAGCCTTCGCTAGCGATTCACGCGCGTTCGTCACCCGCAGCCAGGCACCTTCGAAATCGGGCGGTCGTTCGAGTTCGGAAATTACGCCGGCCGCGCCTCGCCGCATGACGTCGGAGACGAACCGGTGTCCGTCCATCGTCAATCCGCGGATTGCCGTAAAAACCGTTCCCTCGCGCGCCTGACGCGAGTCGTGCGTGACGTTGCTGACGGTCAATTTGCCGTCGCCTGAGAGTTCGGCGCCAAGTCCGCGCGCCAGGGTTTCGATGTCAACCGCATTAAATCCCAAAACTTTATCCTCAAAAAAAGCGTTTCGTAATTGAGATGGATTATAGCGGTTTAGTTTTCGATTTGCGAAAATGAGCCGGATCCGAAAAGAGCAAAGGAGGGCACAATGGACTTAATCAAACTTTTACTGGTTCTGATCGGGATCGTGGCATTGCTGGTCGTCGGTTACTGGTTGATCGGATTGATCTTCGGGATCTTCTGGCTTCTGGTCTACGCGGCCGTCATCGGCCTTGTCGGGTACGGCGGCTACAAACTTCTGTTCGGCGGCAAGCGCTCGCGGAACGAACTCGAGGACGGCGATCCGTACGGACTTTCTGAGTTCGACCGGTCGAATCGGGAACTCGAAGAGATCCGCCGCAAGTTCCTCACGAAATAGCCGTCGCGGACCGGTTCAGACGGCTTCCGACGGTGCCTGAGAGCCCCATTTGGCGCATTTTGGGTCGCTAGACTTTCATTCGCAAACAAGCTACATTCAAGGTTGCGGAAACAGTCCTTTCGGGCGGTTTCCGCATTGTTGCCGAGATGGTGAAATTGGCAGCCACGCAGGTCTTAGGAGCCTGTGCCGCAAGGCGTGCGAGTTCGAGTCTCGCTCTCGGCACCACTATCGTAAAGCAATATATATCAACAATTTTTTGAGTCCATTAAATGAAGACAGAACTGATTGAAGTTACGGAGATCGAACGGGAGATCAAGATCGAGATCGAGCCGGAAGCGGTCCGCGAATTTTACAACAAGGTATCGGCCAAGTACGCGAAAGGGGCGAACGTACCGGGCTTCCGCAAAGGATTCGCGCCGCTTGAGGTAATCCGGTTGCGGTACAAGGAAGAAATCAAGAACGAGGTCGTGCGCGAACTTCTTTCGGAACGCGTCACCGAAGCGATCAAAGAGCATGGCCAGATGCCGCTGACCGAGCCCAATGTCCATTTTGAGGATTGGGACGCGATTAAGTTGAACGGCAGCGAACCCCTGTCCGTGCACATTCATTTCGAAGTCATGCCGGTGATCCCTGATCCGGCGTACAAAGGCGTCGAGGCGACGCGCCGCGTCAAGCCGTCTCCGGCGGAGGAGGTCGAGAATCTGATCGAGGCGCGGCGAAGCGAATCCGCCAGCCTGATCCCGGTCGAGGGGCGCAAGTCGAAGGATGGCGACACGGTGATCGTTGATCTGACCGGCACTTTTGTCGGCGATGACGAACAGGAACCGATCGTTCTCAACGACCTTGAGATCAAACTCGGCGACGAGTCGATCGAGAAGTCGTTCACCGACAATCTCGTGGGCGTCGAAGCGGATGGCGAGAAAGACTTTACCGTAACGTATCCCGAAGGATTTTCGGCGCCGAGCCTGGCGGGCAAGACCGTCGACTATCACGCGAAGATAAAGTCCGTCGGCACGGTCGAGCTTCCGGACCTCGACGACGATTGGGCGAAAAGTCTTGATGAAGGCTACAAATCGCTCGCGGATCTCCGCAAGCGGCTTGCGAAAGACCTCGAAACGGTTGCCAGATCCGAAGCTGACGTTCGCGTCCGCAACGATTTGATCAACTCCATCATCCAAAATCATCAGTTTCCGGTGCCGAGCGCGCTGATCGAAAGCCAGGCGCGTAACTTGCTCGACAATTTCGCGCGTGACATGGCGAATCGCGGATTCGATCTTAAGAAGGTCGAAGAGGATTTCATCAAGATGGCGTACAACCAAATGCGCCAGCAGGCCGAATTCGACGTCCGCGGAGCGATGTTGCTTGAACGCATTGCCGAACTCGAAAATATCGAAGTGACGAACGCCGAAATCGAGGAAGAACTCGGAAAGATGGCCGAATACTATCATGTGTCGGTCGATGAAATTCGCAGCCAGAAAGGCGTAGAGTCAAGCATTTCCAATACTTTGCGGACACGCAAGGCGGTCGAGGCGGTGTTTGACAACGCGAAGATCGCGGATGGCGAATGGCTCGAGCCCGGCGCGGCGGAACCCGAGCCGGAAAAGAAAAAGGCGAAGAAAGCGAAGGCTGAAGACGCCGGCGCCGAAAAGCCGAAGAAGAAGGCGGCGAAGAAAGAGAAGTGACCGCCTTTGAAAACCAGTTAATGCGGTCGGTTTGAATCCCGATTTGCTTTTTTGAAGATAAGTTGTAGAATGCATTTGACGACATCAGCCGTCATTTCAACAACTTATCTTCTTCGACTTAAAGCAACTCCTGAACAAACTGCCTGAAATCTCAAGATAAGGAATCAGAGAAAGTTATGTTAGTACCAATGGTTGTCGAGCAAACTTCGCGTGGCGAACGTGCCTTCGACATTTACTCGCGTCTCCTTAAGGACAGCATCATTTTCATCGGTACGCCGATCGACGACACGGTTGCGAACCTGATCGTCGCACAGCTCCTCTTCCTCGAAGCCGAGGATCCGGAGCGCGATATCAACCTCTATATCAATTCGCCGGGCGGATCGATCACCGCCGGAATGGCGATCTACGACACGATGCAGTTCATCAAGAACGATGTGACGACGATCTGCGTCGGGCAGTGTGCCTCAATGGGCGCGTTGCTGCTGACCGCGGGAACGAAAGGCAAACGATTCGCGCTTCCGCATTCGCGGATCCTGATCCACCAGCCGTCCGGCGGTGCTCAGGGCCAGGCGACGGATGTCCGCATCATGGCCGAAGAAATTCTCAGAATGCGTGAAATGACTTCGCGCATCCTGGCGAACCATTCGGGCCAGCCGTTCGATCAGGTCGAAAAGGACGTCGAACGCGACCGCATCCTTTCGCCGCAGCAGGCGAAAGACTACGGCCTCATCGACGAGGTCATCGAACACCGAGAGAAATAGAATTTGCGATTTGCAATTTGCGATTTGCGATTCTTAAACGGAACGGAGATCGCAATTGCGAATCGTCGGCGTTGGGATATTGACCGGCTGTGATCCGACGATCCGTGACAGGACGTCCAATCGCAAATCGAAAATCGAAAATCGAAAATTCCATGATTCGTCGCCCTGAAGAAATCCTGCGTTGTTCGTTTTGCGGTAAGTCGCAGAACGAGGTCAAGAAATTGATCGCCGGCCCGAGCGTTTACATCTGCAACGAGTGCATTGATATCTGCAACGAGATCATCAACGACGACGAACAGGCCGAAAGCGCGTCGATCCGCACGACGCTGCCGAAACCGCAGGAGCTGAAGTCGTTCCTCGACGAATACGTCATCGGCCAGGACGAGACGAAGAAACGGCTGTCGGTCGCCGTTTACCAGCATTACAAGCGAATCGAATTGGCGAAGCGCCGCACCGACGTCGAGCTTCAGAAATCGAATATCCTGCTGATCGGGCCGACGGGAACGGGCAAAACCCTTCTCGCGCAAACCCTGGCGCGGATCCTGAGCGTTCCGTTCTGCATCGTCGACGCGACGAGCCTGACGGAAGCCGGCTACGTCGGCGAGGACGTCGAAACGATCCTGCTCCGACTTCTTCAGTCGGCCGGCGGCGACGTCGAACGCGCGCAGCACGGAATCATATACATCGACGAGATCGACAAGATCTGCCGCAAGGACGACAATCCGTCGATCACGCGTGACGTTTCGGGCGAGGGCGTCCAGCAGGCTTTGCTGAAAATTCTCGAAGGAACCGTCGCGAACGTTCCGACGCAGGGCGGACGCAAGCATCCGCAACAGGAATTCACGCCGGTCGATACGACCAACATCCTGTTCGTCTGCGGCGGTGCGTTCATCGGCCTCGAAAAGGTCGTCGAGAAGCGTTTCCGCAACAAGTCGCTCGGATTCTCGGCCGACGTCAAATCAAGCAAACAGCGCCAGAACGAGGCGATCGAGAAACTCGAGCCCGAAGATCTGATCCATTACGGCCTGATCCCCGAATTCGTCGGACGCCTCCCGGTTCTCGGGACGCTGCGCGAACTCGACGAAGCCGCTCTGCTCAAGATCCTGACGGAACCGAAGAACGCGCTGATCAAGCAGTACCAGCGTAAGTTCGAGTTCGACAACATCAAGCTCAAGTTCAACGACGACGCGCTCAAGGCGATCGCCCGCAAGGCGATCAAGCGCAAGGTCGGCGCGCGCGGTTTGATGATGATCCTCGAAGAGATCCTGCTCGATTCGATGTACGTCCTGCCGTCGCAGAAAAAGGTCAAGGAACTCGTCATCACGAAGGAAATGATTGAGCACAAGAAGCCGGTCTTTGAGTTGATCAAGGACCTCGACGAAGCAGCATAGCTTTTGTAAATCGAAATTTGGGATTTTTGTATATCAAGCCGAAGGCGCTTCATGGCCTCGGATCTCAAAATGAGAAAAAGGACCGCAATGACGGTCCTTTTTCTCATTGATCGCGAATTTTCGGGTCGGCCGTCGCACGAAACGTGAGGCCAATCGGAGCATGCATCGGCGTCTCAGCCGCGCTTCGCATTCATCGCCTGGGTTGCTCGCTCCAGGTATTTCGATTCCGGAAACTCCGATTTCAGCTGATCGAAGTATTTTTGCGCTTCTTTCTTCTTCTTGCGGTCGATGCCGTTCAGGACTCCGTAAAGGAGTACTGCCTCACGATTCGCGCCCTTCTCGAACTCCTTCAAGTAGTCTTCGATCGCCTTGGATGCCTCGTCGAACTCGTCCGAAAGGTAGTGGTTTACTCCGATGATCGCCTTCACGCGTTCGCGGTTGACGAGGTCCTGCCTGAGGGCAGGGGTCGGCAAAGCATTCTTGTAAAACTTATTGCTCAGCTGAAACATCTTTGCGTTGCGGTATGCGTCGGCGATCTTAAGTTGCGCCACTCCGTTGCTTGCGTCCGCTTCGACCTGATCGTAGTAAGGTTTCAGAGGGGAGAAGTCCTTCGGCATCTTCTCAAGGATCGCAAAAAGATCAGTTACTTTCGCCGGCGAGAATCCGCGCCGGGTGGCGATGACGTTCGCCAGCGGGTCGGTGAAAACGACGTGCGGAATTATTTCGATATCAAACTGTCGAGCAATCTTTCGGTTTTTATCGAAATCGACCTTCACGGCGATGAACGGCTTCACCGCTCCGGCCACACTGTCCAGTACCCAGAATTCCTTGTCCATCAAGAGGCACGGTTTGCACCAAGTAGCGGTGAAATCCAAAAGCATGGGCTTCATCTCGTCCCGGGCCCTTTTTTGTGCAACTTCGAAGTCCTTTTCCCAAACGATCCCACCGATCTCGTTTGTTTGGGCGAAAGCCGACAGTGCCGAAACACAGGTAAGAATGGAAACGAAAACGATTGAAACGCAGCCGCGGAGGCTATTAACAGAATAAGGCATGTGAGTCACTCCTGCGTAAGATTTTCGGAATCATTTTAGCATCAATGCACGGAGAATTGTCGGACTTTTGGCACGTTTGATCTTGAAGGTAAATTATGAGCGGAAACGGAAATCCTGAAATGCCGCGAGCCTACAATCTGGAATGCCGCAGGTTTGGAATCTTGGAATGCCCCCGTCTTGAATACGGAAAAATCGCAAATCGAAAATCGCAAATCGAAAATGGCTTGGCTTTGCCGCGTCCAATCAACTAAAATTAGAAATCAAGGCCCAATAGCACTTTATCGGAATCAAAAGTTCCCGTTTTGATAGACCAAAATATGCAAGAATTTTCAGACCAGATGCCGAAGGACATCGTCCGGTTTCCGATGGTTCCGATCCGCGATGTCGTGATCTTTCCGTACACCAAGGTCGCTTTCAAGATCGGCCGCGCGAGTTCGGTCGCAGCGCTCGAAAAGGCGATGACCGGCGAGCGGAACATCTTTCTCGCAACACAGCATGACGCATCGGTTGATGAACCGAGCCCCGATCAGGTCTACACGATCGGCACGCTCGGCCGCATTCTGCAGGCACAGAAACAGGACAACGGACAGATCAAGGTCGTCGTCGAAGGCCGCGACCGCGGCGTCGCCGTCCGCGTCGAACAGGACGAGAACGGAATGTTCTACGCCTATGTCCGCAAGGTCGACTCGGTCGATGAATCGGGATACCGCACCGACGGCCTGCTGCAGAAGATCCACAATCTTGTCGAACAATTGCTCCGCGTCTCGCCCGACGCATATTCCGACGCGCTTCACGCATCGCTGCGCGGAATCTCGGCGGCGCAGATCAGCGATGCGATGTCGTCGCATCTTCGTATCTCCGTTGAGGAAAAACAGAAGCTGCTCGAAACCTCGTCGGTCCAGGAACGGCTTCAGAAACTGATCGAGATCCTCGAAATGGAGATCGAGAAGAAGCAGCTCGACCGCAATATTCATGCTCGCACCAAGAAGCAGATGGACAAGCATCAGCGCGAGTACTATCTGAACGAGCAGATCAAGGCGATCCACAAAGAGCTGGGCCGCAAGGACGAAAAGGCTGAACTCGAAGAACTGAAGAAGAAGATCGAAGAGGCCGGAATGTCCGAAGAGGCGCAGGACAAGGCGCTTCAGGAATTCTCGCGGCTCGAGGCGATGTCGCCGATGTCGGCTGAATCGACGGTTTCGCGCACGTACATCGACTGGCTGATCAACGTTCCTTGGAAACAGCGTACAGAGGAGATCGAGGATCTTGGCGAAGCCGAAACCGTGCTCAATGAGGATCATTACGGGCTTGAGAAGATCAAGGACCGGATCCTTGAATATCTTGCTGTCCGGCAGTTGGTGAAGAACCCGAAGGGAACGATCCTGTGCTTTGTCGGCGCGCCGGGCGTTGGAAAGACTTCGCTCGGAAAATCGATCGCCCGGGCGACGGGACGAAAGTTTGTGCGGCTCGCGCTCGGCGGAGTCCATGACGAGGCCGAGATCCGCGGTCACCGACGTACTTATATCGGCGCTTTGCCGGGACAGATCGTGCAGTTGATGAAGCGCGCGGGAACCGTCAATCCGGTGATCCTGCTCGACGAGGTCGACAAACTCGGACGCGATTTCCGCGGTGATCCGTCGGCGGCGCTTCTCGAAGTTCTCGATCCGGAACAGAACAGCACATTCCGCGATCATTATCTGGACGTCGATTACGATCTTTCGCAGGTGTTCTTCATCGCGACGGCGAACGTCCTCCACACGATCCCGCCGGCACTTCAGGACCGGCTCGAGATCTTGAATCTTTCCGGCTACACCGAACGCGAGAAGTGCGAGATCGCGAAACGCCATTTGATACCGAAACAGGCCGACGGCAACGGGCTCGACGCGGAAGCGGTGAGATTCACCGATGACGGCATTCTCGAGATCATTCGTCATTACACCCGCGAGGCCGGCGTTCGAAATCTCGAACGCGAGATCTCGTCGTGCCTTCGCAAGATCGCGAAACAGTTCGTCGTTTCAAGCACGAAGGACGATTTCCGCGCCATCATCGACGCCGAGAAGGTCCGTGAACTGCTCGGCACGATCCGCTTCCGCAAGCAGGACATCGCGCGCAAGAGCGAGGTCGGACTGGTCAACGGCCTGGCATGGACAGAGGTCGGCGGCGACGTGCTGCAGGTCGAAGCGACGCTCGTCAAAGGAAAGGGAAACGTGACCCTGACCGGAAAACTCGGCGAGGTGATGCAGGAATCAGCGCGGGCGGCTCTGACGTGCGTCAAGACGCGTGCCGAAGCTCTTGGGCTCGACCCTGACGTCTTCCACGAAAAGGACCTTCACGTTCACGTTCCCGAAGGCGCGATCCCGAAGGACGGACCGAGTGCGGGCATCACGATGGCGACGGCGATCGTTTCGATCCTGACCGGCAAGAAAGCGCGTCACGATCTGGCTATGACGGGCGAGATCACTCTCCGCGGCAAAGTTCTGCCGATCGGCGGCGTCAAGGAGAAGCTTCTCGCCGCGCACCGTTTCGGACTGCGGACGATCGTTCTTCCGAAGGACAACGAAAAGGACCTTGCCGACATTCCCGAGGAAGTCCGCGAGGAATTGACGATCCATCCGGTCGATATGATCGACGAGGTGCTCGGATACGCGCTGGAGAGCGATAAGCCGGCGGATCCGATACCGGCGGCACCGGTCTGGTCGCCTGACAAGCCCGGCGACGATCGTCCGACCGCGGTCGTTGAGTAATGTCGTTGCGAAGCCGCTGTTGGCGTTAGCTGAGCCGAAGGCGCATTGTTACATGTCGCGTAATTCCGGACATCAGACGAATCAACTAACAACGGACAACTGACCAAAGACAAGGCCCGTGAAGATTACCTCAGCTGAATTCATCAAGAGCGCGTTCGAGCGCTCGCACTGGGTTTCTGACGGCCGGCCCGAGATCGCGTTTCTCGGCCGGTCGAACGTCGGCAAATCGAGCCTCATCAATTCGCTGCTTCAGCGGAAAGGACTCGCGCGGACGTCGAACACTCCCGGCCGAACGCAGTCGATCAACTTTTTCCTCATCAACGATGCCTTCTATTTCGCCGATCTTCCTGGTTACGGATACGCCCGCGTCTCGAAGACGATGCGCCGCGACTGGGGGAAGATGGCGGAAGAATATCTTGCCAACCGGCGCGAGCTTGTGCTATTTATTCAATTAGTCGATTCTCGTCACAAGCCCACGGAACTTGATCTTAACCTCAACGAATGGCTCAAAATTCACGAGAAGAATGCGATCGTCGTGGCGACGAAATCAGATAAACTTTCGAGCAATCAGTTGGTCAAGACCATGCGCGGGATCGAAGCGGAATTGCCGGATTCGAAGGTGATCGCGTACTCGGCGCAGACGGGAAAGGGGCGCGACGAGGTCTGGAGCCGGATCGAAAAATCTTTGGCCAAATTTTGAAAAACGGGTTGATTTTTAAGTTGTTCCTCTGTAATAATTAACCATTCCAAGATAACTCAAGGGTTTTTTGCGAAAGCTCGAGAGCTTGAAGCACGAATTCTGAACTTTCCAGACAACAATCTCCACGAGTTTAGCGGTTCAAATCAGTCGGAAATGTGACTTGTCTGTGCGGAATCCTAAATCTCTTCTTTACTACAACTTAACTACCCAATTGGACAAACGGAAAAAATAACATGGCAGCCAAATTAGAAAAACCGAAGGTGACCAAACGGAGTCGCTCAGACGAGTCAGATTCCAACGGCGCACCTGACGAATCACAGGACGTGCAAGCCGACGAGAAACCGGCCGCGACATCGGAAGGTCGCAGTGAATCGGTCGTCTCCTCGGGTTCGAGCCTGGATCTGACCGACCTCAAGGACATGTCGATCTCTGAGCTCACGCACATCGCAAAGGAAATGGGTGTTGAAGGCGCTTCGGGCATGCGCAAGCAAGAACTCATTTTCAAGGTACTCGCGGCGCAGACCGAAAAGAGCGGTTTTATCTTTTCGGAAGGCGTACTTGAAACGCTTCCGGACGGCTTCGGATTTCTCCGCGCGCCGGAATACAACTATTTGCCGGGTCCGGACGATATTTATGTCAGTCCGTCTCAGATCAGGAAATTCGATCTTCGAACCGGAGACACGATCTCGGGGCAGATCCGTCCGCCGAAGGAAGGCGAGCGCTATTTCGCGCTGATCAAGGTCGAAGCGATCAACTTCGAGGCGCCCGAACAGGCCCGCGAGAAGGTGTTCTTTGACAACCTGACGCCGCTTTATCCCGACGAGCAGCTCAAGATGGAGACGACGACCGACAACATTTCGGCGCGCGTCATCGATCTTGTCACGCCGGTCGGAAAAGGACAGCGCGCGCTGATCGTCGCTCCGCCGCGGACCGGTAAGACGATGCTTCTCCAGACGATCGCGAATTCGATCACGGAGAATCATCCGGAAGTGACGTTGATCGTTCTCCTGATCGACGAACGTCCGGAAGAAGTCACGGACATGCAGCGGTCGGTCAAGGGCGAGGTCATTTCGTCGACGTTTGACGAACCGCCGACGCGCCACGTTCAGGTCGCCGACATGGTGATCGAGAAGGCGAAACGGCTCGTCGAACACAAACGCGACGTCGTCATCCTGCTCGACTCGATCACGCGTCTCGCGCGTGCGCACAACGCCGTCGTTCCGCCTTCGGGCAAGATCCTTTCGGGCGGTATCGATTCGAACGCGCTCCAGCGTCCGAAACGATTCTTCGGCGCGGCGCGCAACATCGAGGAAGGCGGATCGTTGACGATCATCGCCACGGCGCTGATCGACACCGGATCGCGCATGGACGACGTCATTTTCGAAGAGTTCAAGGGAACCGGTAACTCGGAAATCCACCTCGACCGGCGTTTGTCGGACAAGCGTTTGTTCCCGTCGATCGATCTGCAACGGTCGGGTACACGCAAGGAAGAACTGCTCATCAGCAAGGAAGATCTGGCCCGTATCTGGGTGATGCGGCGGGTTCTCAACCCCTTGTCGCCTGTCGAGCAGATGGAAGTCGTTCTCGAACGTCTCGGCAAGACCAAGTCGAACGCCGAGTTCCTCGCATCGATGCAAAGCTAAACCATTTCGGAATCGGGAATACGGAAGCCGGGTCGATCGTTTCAACGCGATCGATCCGGTTTTTACCCAACTACCGTCGCGTTCTCGATTTCAAATGCGGCTTGCCGCCCGATGTGCGGCGACACTTGGTGTCGCCCTGGCGAACCTCAATATCCTATCAGCGGCTGTGCCGCCTCACTTTATGAAGATCTCACCTCGAAATCCGTTCTATTATTTGACCAGTGTAACTAACCATCGTCTTCCCGTTTTCCGTCTCGACGAAATCAAGGACGTGGTGTGCATCGCCTTGGACGAGGCACGTCGGTCGTCAGGGATCTTGATCTTTGCATACGTGATAATGCCTGATCACATCCATCTGATCTGCGACAGCTCGAGGTCGATCACTGATACGTTGAGATACTTCAACGGCATTGTGGCTCGACGCGTGATCGACCACCTGAAAATGAATGAACACTGGGAATCACTCGCCAAACTGCGAGTGAACAGTCGCTCTCGAAATCATAGTTATTCGGTGTGGGGGGATCATCCGAATTCCTTTGCAATCAACAATGAGGTCACTCTGATGCAAAAGGTGAACTATATTCACCAAAATCCCGTGCGTGCCGGTTTTGTGAATCATCCTGACGATTACTTGTATTCCAGCTCAAGAATCTGGAATCGGCGACCGAAAGCGGTCGAACCGTTGGAAGTCGACATTGACCGGATCGATTGGCGATCGGCGGATGATAAGCGGCGAAGCCGCAGATGACCGTAAGTTAAAGGCTATGGCGACACAAGTGTCGCCGCACATCAGGCGGCAAGCCGCTTCCGTAGTTGAATTTCTCGCTCGAGCACCAGTCCGAAACGCAAAACTGATCGGTATCAATCATCGTCGGTGATCTTCAGCCGTTCGATCGAACGGGCGCGGCCGGTTTCTTCGTCGATGTCGATGACGACGGCGCAGAGCCAAACGTCGCCTTTTGAGTGTTCGGCCCGCGGCGCGGGATGCTTTGTGAAGCGCTCGATCACGCCCGATTTCTCCATCCCGATCACCCCCGAATAGCTCCCGGTCATTCCCAGATCGGTGATATAGGCCGTTCCTTTGTCGAGGATCCGTTCGTCCGCCGTTTGAACATGAGTATGGGTTCCGACAACGGCCGAGACGCGCCCGTTCAGATACCAGCCCATTGCGTACTTTTCGCTCGTCGCCTCGGAATGCATGTCGACGAGCCTGATCCGGACGTCTTCGGGGATCGCGCGGACGCACTCGTTCGCCGCCCGGAAAGGATCATCCGAAGGAGGCATGAAGAGCCGTCCCATGACATTCATGACGGCGATCCGGAAACCGTTGATCTCACCGACGAAAAGGCCATGTCCCGGCGTCGTCGGCGGATAGTTCGCCGGACGCAGCAGCCTCGGGTTCGACTCGATATAGGGAATTATTTCGGGTTTGTCGAAGATGTGATTGCCCGATGTCATGACGTCGATCCCGGCCGCGAACAATTCGTCGGCGATCGGCGGCGTGATCGAGAAACCGCCGGCGACGTTCTCCGCGTTGAGGGTCGCGATATCGATCCCAAAATCTTTTCGTATTCCGGCGATCCTGTCGAGCACGATCCGGCGTCCCGGACGGGCAACGACATCACCGATCATGAGTATTTTCACAATTCAACAACATCAGCGGACGCGAATCCG
>JAKOSS010000322.1 GCA_029777145.1 Acidobacteriota bacterium
GCGGCGCGGACCTATTGGAAATCGGCGTTGTCCGCCTGCCGCGCAACGGGTACCGAGCCGAGCTTGCTGCTTCATCCGCTCGATTTCTTGTCGGGCGATGACGCGCCGGAACTGAAGTTCTTTCCGGGCATGAACTTGGCGGTTGAGAAGAAACTGGAATTCGTCAGCGAACTGCTCGAAGGGTACTCAAATAACTTCGAAATCGTGACAATGAGCGGCCATGCAGCCGCAGCTTCTGGGCGCGGATTGAAAGAAAGGATCTGGAAGGTTTAGACCGAATGGCATCGACCGAGACGATTGCAACGACTCAAACGACCGGGATCGGAACGGCGATCCGCGGCCTCTTGGTCGAAATGCGTCCGATGGAATGGTCGAAGAACCTGCTGGTTTTCTCGGGTCTGATCTTTTCGCGTTCGCTCATGGATCCGCACAATGTTGCCCTTAGCTTTGTTGGATTCGTATTGTTTTGCTGCGCCGCGAGCGGCGTTTATCTGTTCAATGATCTTTGCGATCTGAAGGAGGACCGCGAGCATCCTGTGAAACGCCATCGGCCGCTGGCGTCGGGCGCGCTGTCGGTCAATGTCGCTCGCTTCGCGATGGTCGTGCTGTTCGCAACCGCCTCGGTCGGAGCGCTGTTCCTGAGTCACTTGTTCGCCGTGCTGATCGGCGTCTATCTCGTTACGTGTCTCGCGTATTCGTTGAAACTGAAGGACATAGTCATTCTCGACGTGATCCTGATCGCGTCCGGCTTCGTCCTTCGCGCGGTCTCCGGCGCGGTCATCATCTCGGTCGATGTTTCGGAATGGCTCGTGCTGTGCACGTCGATGGTCGCGCTGCTCGTCGGATTCGGAAAACGACGGCACGAACTGGTTCTCCTCGAGGCATCAGCCGAGAATCACCGCCGTAGCTTGAGTGATTATTCGATCGCATTTCTCGATTCGATCATGAACATCTGCGCCGGCGCCGCGGTTCTGACCTATGCGCTTTACACCCGCGCCGATCAAACCGTCGAACGCGTCGGATCGCGGGCAATGCTGCTGACGATCCCGTTCGTCGTATACGGCGTTTTCAGATATCTGTTCCTGATCCATCGCCGTGAAGCCGGCGGCGATCCGGTTCAGATTCTCTTCCGCGATCGTCCGACGCTGCTCAATCTGCTGCTTTGGATCCTGACCGCGGGACTCGTGATTTATCTTCCGAAAGTCTTGTGAATCGACGCCGCATCATCAAATTCCTGCTGATCTCGATCTTCGCAGCCGGCGCCCTGGTCCGTCTCGCGGATGTCGACCGGCCGATCGACAGAACGTCGTGGCGCGAATCGGACGTCGGCGCGATCGCGCGCAATTTTGCGATCGAATCGATGAATATCTTCTTTCCGCGGATCGACTGGCGCGGCGACACGCCGGGCTACGCGGAGATGGAGTTTCCGATGTACCCGTATGCCATCGCGCTGACCTACAAAGCGGCTGGGATCAATGAGGTTTTCGGGCGCATTTGGTCGTTCTTGTTCTCGCTGACGACGCTCTGGATGTTCTACCGGCTGGCGCGGGAGTATCTCGACGGAGTTGCGCTCGTTGCGGCCTTTGCGTTCTTCGCGTTCAACCCGCTGATCGTTGAATTCTCGACATCGATCCAGCCCGAAGGCCTGATGATGCTGTTCTACGTTGCGGCTGCCGCGTGGTTCGTGCGCTGGAACAACGACGGGAACGATCGCGATCTGTGGCTCGCGGCCGGTGCGACATCGCTGGCGCTGCTGGCGAAACTGACGGCGGCGCATATCGGGATCCTTTTCGCGATACTGTTGATCCGGAAACACGGGATCGGATTCCTGCGCAATGTCAGAGTTTGGATCTTCGGAGCGATCAGCCTCGTGCCGGCGGCGGTCTGGTACGTACATGCGAAAGGATTTTGGACGACATACGGCAACTCGCTCGGCGTCTCGAACGAGTATCACTGGGTCGGACCCGATTTTTTCACGAACTCATATTTCATCAAGGGAATTCTCAGTTCCGAGGCGATCTTCGTATGGTCGATCGCCGGCGCGATCATCGGCGCGTGGGGCGCCATCCGCGGATTTCGGACGCGTTCGGTGCAGGACGCGCTCGTTTGGCTTGCGGCGTGCTTCTTGTTCTATGTCGTCGCCGCGCGGACGGCCGCCGACGACTGGGCCGCGTATTATCACATCTTCTCGGTCGTCCCGGCCGCGCTTCTATTCGGCTCAGGTGTTCGTGAGATCTTCGGACTCGCCCGTGACTTTGCGGATCGGTTCAGTTCACGATCCGGACTTGCGAACGTCGCGCATATCGCGTTCGTGATCCTGTTAAGTTTTGTCGCCTTCGCGGTGCTGCTTGTCGACGCCCGAATGATCCGCGCGCAGATCCTTGAAAACCGACGTCCGGACGAAAGCCGTGCGTGCGCGATCGAGCTCAAGCCGCGACTCACGGAACCGGGTCCGATCCTCGTTTCCGGCGACCGTTGCTTTGATCCGGACGGCTATCCGGTTGCCTACAACGCATCGTTCATGTTCTATTGGCTCGAACGCAAGGGATCGAACATCTGCGTCGAGCAGCAGTCGGTCGATAAGGTCCGCGAGGCCGCGGAAAAGGGTGCGCGGTATTTTGTCGCGCAAAAGAACTATCTGAAACAAAAGGAAGGATTTGAAGCGACACTCAGGAGCGAGTATCCGGTGGTCGACGAATGCGGCGAGTTCGTCGTGTTCAGGATCGGGAAATAGATGAAATGTCCGCTTTGTGAATCAGAATCGAAGCCGGTCTTTGAGGCGAAAGGCTTTCCGCTCCACGATTGCGTCGCGTGCGGACATCGTTTCGCGGCGATCGCAGCCGGCGAAACGCATGTTTCCGAGACCTACGGCGACGACTATTTCTCGGGAGGCGGCGCCGGATATTCCGATTATCTTGCGGAAGGCGAAATGCTGAACCTGCGTGGGCGAATGTACGCGGGAAAGATTGCAAAATTCAGGTCCGAACCGGGAAAGTTGCTCGACGTCGGAGCCGCCGCCGGATTCATTCTCCGAGGATTTATCGACAGCGGTTGGCAGGGAACCGGTCTCGAGCCGAACGCCGAAATGGCAAAGTTCGGGGCGAAAGCGCTCGGGCTTCACATTCGCAAGGGATCGCTCGAATCGATCAAGACGAAAGACCGGTTCGATCTCGTGTCGATGATCCAGGTCGCCGCGCATTTCTACGATCCGCGCTCGGCATTCGAAAAAGCGCGCGAACTGCTCGTCGATGACGGATTGCTGCTCATCGAAACGTGGAACCGGGAATCGATCTCGGCGCGCGTCTTTGGGAAAAACTGGCACGAATACAGTCCGCCGAGCGTGCTGCAGTTCTTTTCCGAAAAAGGGCTCACGAAGTTTCTCGAAACGGTCGGATTTGAGAAGATCGGCGGCGGCCGGCCGTCGAAGAAGATCTCCGGCGAGCATGCCCGCTCGTTGCTCCGATACCGCGTCGGCGACAACCCTTTGCTCAAACTGATCCCCGCGAAGATCAATTTTCCGTATCCGAGCGAGGACCTGTTCTGGGCCGTTTATCGAAAGAAAGAAACCGCCTGATCAAACGTGACGGAAACATCGAACAATTCGGAGGTATCGCGAAAGGATCCGTTCAGCGGATTTTGGATCAGCGTTTTGCCGATGATCCTCCATTTTTTTATCGCGGCGCCGTTTGTTTACTTGACGAACGTTTGGGCCGACGAAGGTTCGACGCTCTATACGACTTCGAGCGTCGGCCACGCGATCCGTTATGCGCTTGCCGACGAAAAGCAGGCGCCGCTATATTTTTGGATCCTCAGCCTCTGGCGAAGCATCGACGGATCGATACTCTTCGCGCGCTCGTTGTCATTGATCTTCTCCGTCGTTGCGGTCCGCGTTTTCCTTGGAGTCTCGCGGAAATTTCTTTCTTCCCAACAAGCCTATGTCCTGTCGCTTCTGTTTTGCGCGCATCCGTTTCTGATCTGGGCAAGCGCCGAGATCCGCGTCTATTCGCTGGTCATACTCCTGTCGCTGCTCTTGATGTTGATTTGGTGGCGAGCATATTTCGAGAGTTCGGCAAGACGGATTCCGCGGACGCAAACCTATCTTTTTCTTGGACTTGCGGTCGTTGCACTTTACACGAATTACTATCTTGGATTCGTTCTCGCCGGACTTTTCGTCGCGCTGATCGCGGCGGGAAAATGGCGATCGGCGGTCGCTTACTTTTTCAACATGCTGGCGGCGGGCGTCATATTCGCGCCGCTCCTGCTTACCGTCCGCGCGCAATTTGCCGCGAACACCGTCGCCTTCCAGACGGAGCGCAGCGTCGTTGAAGGACTCCGGATTCTCTGGAATACGGTTTTGACCTTCGCGCTCCCGACCGAACTGTTTCCGGCCGAAGAGATCTCGACGGTTTCGGTCGTCAGGGTTTGGCTCGCCCGCATCGTGATCCTCGCCTTGGCGGTTTTGATCATCAAGAAGCGCCGCGAGATCCTTGCCGACGAACGGATCCGGGCGCTGACCGCATTGGTTGCGACGATCGGAGCACTGTTCTTCGTTGCCTACCTGGCGCTCGGCGAGGTTTACGTCGCGAGTCGGCACGCGTCCGTCCTGTTCGCGCCGTTCCTGATACTCGGAGCGGCAATTCTGTGGAACAAATTGCCGAAGTTTGCGCTCGTGGCGGTCGCCCTGACCATGATCGCGTTCTACGGCTATTCGATGTTCACGATGTATCCGAATTTCACAAAGCGCGGCGACTGGGCCCGTGTTTCGCGATTCATCGAGGAAAACGAGCGTCCCGGCCAGCCGATCGTTGTGTTCACGACATTCGACGCTTTGGCGATGCGGGCGCATTATCATGGCGTAAACAGCGTCCTGCCGGACGAAAAATTCTTTGATTGGGAGATCGAGGCGCCGGCCGGAACTCCGGATGCGTGGCGCCGTCAAACGGTGTTCATCGTGTCCGAAATTCCTGCGGATGCGACGGAGATCTGGCTTCTGACGAACGAAAAATGCGAGATCGGCGAGTCGTGCGAGCCTTTGGAGAAATTCGTCAGTCAGAATTACACTGTTGTTGAAGAACGAAGATTTTATCTCGAAAAAGCACGCTTACTGAGGAAAAAAGAATGATCGAGAGCTTTGACCCGAAAGTTACCGACAAACCCATCGCCAGGTGCGCGGAATGCGACCGCGAGACCGAACACTACAACGTTTTCTTTTCACCGACCAACCAGCCGCGGATCGTCTGCTGGGAATGCGAAATGCGCGGCGAGAAGAGATTCTTCGCAAAACGCGATTTCCACCGAATGTCGCGGCATGGAGTCATTCCAAGATAATTTGATTTTGGATTTTTGATTTTGGATTTTGGATTGCCCGCCGTTGGGAGTTTTTGTAATTGACGGCAGCGAAATTTCGAAGATCAAAGATCCAAGATCCAAGATCAAATGTTATTGAAAATCACCGAATATCCCGAAGGTGTCCTCGGCGAGGTCGGAAAGCCCGTTGAATCGTTTGACGACGAGCTCAAAGCTTTGTGCGACGACATGTTCGAAACGATGTACGAGGCCGAGGGCGTCGGGCTCGCGGCGCCGCAGGTCGGACTCAATCTCCGCCTGTTCGTCATGGATTGCGACGGCATCAAACTCGTCGCCGCGAATCCCGAGATCATCGAAACCGAAGGTGAGCAGTCGGGACAGGAAGGCTGTCTGTCGGTCGGCAAGGTCCCGGCCGTCGTCGTCCGACCGATGAAGGCAAAGCTCCGCGCGCAGGATCTCGAAGGAAACTGGTTCGAGCGCGAGGCGGAAGGATATGCGGCGCGAGCTTTCATGCACGAGACCGATCACTGCAACGGCAAATTGTTCATCGATCACCTGCCGAAAATGCGCCGCGATATGGTGATAAAGGCGTTCAGGAAACGCAAAAGCTGGTAAAGCCATTGCGGAATTGGGATTTCGGAATTCGGATGTGTTTGGAGTTCCGCCTTTAGGCGGCCGTTTGCGATTTCGGAATTCGGATTTGGGATCTCTGATCAACCCCGCCCCTTTCGGGTGAACATCACCGCCGAGGCGCGGAGACACCGAGATCTCAAGACGGCCGAATCCTGAATGAAATGCTTGGAGGTTAATATGAATCGAATTTTCCTCATTTTCACTGTTTTGATACTCACGTCGTCGGTGTTTTCGCAAACGGTCTCCACAGAAGACCGCCGGCAGGAACTGCAGAAGCAGATCTCGTCGGGCCTGATCGAGAACCGCATGGCGGACGTCGTCAAAGCCGGGACCGAATTGGTTGAGATCGAGAAAGGTCTCGGCGAGGCGAACATCGCCAATTATGCGTTGGCATTGACAAATCTCGCGCTTTGGAAAGAGCGACTCACCGGAACCACCTCGTCGGATCTGTCGGCAAACGTGCGGTGGGCCCGCAATTCCGTCTCCGGACTCGATCCAAAAGCGTTCGAGGATCTGATACGACTCAAATCTGAGATCATAAGCCACTTTGAAGAGGTCGTCGGTCTTTATCGGAGCAAGCTGAACGATCCGATTCAACTCAGCTCGATCTTGTTGGAATACGGCGACTTTCGATGCC
>JAKOSS010000323.1 GCA_029777145.1 Acidobacteriota bacterium
GGCCGGTGAACTTGTATCTCGTGGCGAGATTGCCGCTGGCGTTGCCGAATGAATCGTACGTTGCCGAGGACGTGACGTTTCCGGAACTGTCAGTAAGCGCGTTTGTTGACCCGAGGTGATCGGCGATGAAATACTTCGAAACGCCGTTCGCCGACACTTTCAGCTTGTTGTCGATGCCCGGGCCGTTCTGGTATTTCGTCAGAACGCCCGAATCGTCGTCCATCACGACATCCTGACCGTCATAAACAAACTTCGTGTTCTCGCGCCCGTTGCCGGCGATACGCTGGATTCTGCGTCCGAGCGCATCATATTTGTAACGCACGGACTGTTTCCGCGTCGAAGCCGAGACCAGACGGTTCTCGTAATCCCAGGCAAATCTCCAAAACTCCTTGCCCTGCGACTTTGTCACCAAATTGCCGTTCGCGTCGTAATTCATCGACGCCGTCGCCGTCGAGGTCATCCGGTTGAACGGCTGGTAACCGTAGGTCGCCGAAAGATGCGAGGTCGTCCGGTTTCCGACGGCGTCAAAGCCGTAGTTCTCATTCGACGCGCCGTTCGTCATCGATGTCAGACGGTCGACGTTGTCATACACGAAATTGCGGGTCTGCGAAGGTTCGGCGATCTGCGAGATCTGATTCGCCGGATTGTACTGATACTGCCGGTCGAACAGTGTCGCCGTCGCGGTCGCGTCCCCGGCCGATCGATTTTCGATTTATGATTGCCGATTTGCGATTTTGTGTCGGTCCCTTTGGTCGGCAAAAAAAGTCAAAGATCCCGCGATGGCCTCGCGTCTATCAAATATCTTGTCAACGTCGTGATGTCGGCGTCAACGAAAAAATTCCGCGTTCGTGGTCCGTTACTCTGCTCATGGAAAGAGGGATTCATCGCGGAGTTGGCATGTTGCCTCGCGGATTTGATTCCTGCCTGAATTCGTCCTTAACTCCCGATTCCCAATCCGACATCCGAAATCCAACATACCTTGCGCCTCCGGCGCCCGGATGTGCGGAAAAGCTCTGCTTTTCCGAATAGTCGTTGTCCAACGGTCAGCGGCTCCGCCGCCAATGAACTCGTTCGGCGGCGCAGCCGCTTGTTTTGTTCAGGTCGCCGACGGAATGGCAAGCCATTCCGCACATCCGGGCGGCAAGCCGCGGGACATTTCGAAGTACCGAATTCGGATTTCGGATCCCGTTGATGGCTTCGAAAAATTGACCGTTCGTGGTTCTTCGTGTTTCTTCGTGGACAAGAACAATTCACGAAAAGCCGCTTGTCAGCGATCATTGAATCTTGAACCCTCGAATCTTGAATCCATTCAATAACTTTCTGCGTCTTGCTTGCGTACAAGTCTCTTGCTTGCCTACGATTGAGTAGACGATGAATTTTTCCGAAACAATACGACTGGCGCTTTCCGCGATCTGGTCACACAAACTCCGATCGTTCCTGACACTGCTCGGGATGATCATCGCGGTCGCGGCGTTCATGCTCGTCCTTTCCCTGCTTCAGGGTTTCAACGCGTATGTCGACGAGAAGATCGCCGGGATCGGCTCGAACGCCTTCACGATCCGCCGTTTCAGCTTCGACGATTTCAAGAACACGGACACGATCGCGGAGGCCCAACGACGCAACAAGGAGCTGACGTTCGACGAACTCGAGTACATTCGCGAACAGTCGCAACTGATCGGAAAGATCGGCGCGAAGGCCTTGCCGAATTCGGCAGAGGTCAAGCGCGGAACCGAGAGTTTGAAGGACGTCATGGTCGAGGGCTTCGAACCGGTGATCGGCGAGATCGAGAACATCGACATCGCTCAGGGCCGTTTCTTCACGAACGCCGAAAACAACAATGCGGTCCGCGTCGCCTTTATCGGCTCAGAACTCGCCGAGAAACTGTTCCCGGACGGGCACGTGCTCGGAGAGGAATTCACGATGCGCGGGATTCCGTACCGCGTGATCGGCGTCCAGGTGACGAAAGGTACGGTGTTTGGGCAGTCTCAGGATCTTTTTGTTTGGCTGCCGATCCAGACCTACGGTTCCAATTTCGGAGGTCTGACCCGCGGCCGCGGACTATATTTCGAAGGCACCGCCGTCAATCCAAAGCAGTTTGACGCGGCAGTTGATGAAGCGCGGACGTTGATGCGCGTCAAACGCCGTCTTTCAAGCGGCGAGAAGGACAATTTCGGAATTTTGACGCCTGACGCGATCGCGAGCCTTCGCGATTCGATCCTGAAGCCGATATTCACCGTGATCCTGATCGTCCCCGCGATCTCGCTCGTCGTCGGAGCGATCGTCATCATGAACATCATGCTCGTTGCCGTTACCGAACGGACGAAGGAGATCGGGATCAGAAAAAGTCTGGGTGCCAAGCAAACCGATATTTTGCGGCAGTTTTTGTTCGAATCCGCGACACTCGCGGCGATCGGCGGGCTCATCGGGCTCGGGATCGCTAAACTTCTTGGTTACGTCGTAACGCATTACCTGATCCAAACCGTGATCCCGTGGTGGGCGGCGATGATCGCCATCGGCGTTTCAGCCGGTGTCGGGATCGTGGCCGGCATTTTCCCGGCCTGGAAAGCGGCGCGCCTCGACCCGATCGAGGCCCTGAGGGCTGACTGACATGCTTCTTAAAAGCAACGCGTTTTACGAGAACATGAAGATGGCCTTCGCGACGCTGCGGGCCAACAAACTGCGTTCGTTCCTGACGATCATCGGCGTCGTCATCGGCGTCGTGGTCGTGATGACGATTTCGTCGATCATTTCCGGGATCGATCTCGCGGTCAAGAAACAGATCGAATCGTTCGGTACGCGTTCGATCTTTCTCAGAAAGTTCGATATCAAGGCGATCAACACCGGCCGCCGCAGCCAGGAAGAGCGAATGCGCAAACCATTGACTGTCGAAGACGTCGATGCGCTGAAGAATCTCTCGTCCATCGAGGTTGCCGTTCCGTTTCTCGATATCACGAACAATTTCTTCGGTCAAAAGCTGCTGGTTTCGGGCCGCAACGGAAAGACTTCGTCAAGCGTCAGGTTGCAGGGCACGATGCCTGATGTCGAGAAGACATCGACCGTCATCCTGAAAGAAGGACGCTGGTTCACGACGAACGAGGCGGAAGACAAAACGGACGTCTGCCTGATCGGATCTTCGGTTGCGGAAGCCTATTTCCCGTTCGGATCGCCGCTCGGCGAGGAACTCGAAGTCGGTGGACGCATTTTCCGGGTCATCGGCGTGCTCGAGAAAAAGGAGCAGCTTTTCGGCGGCGGCAGCGGCAGCAACGACCAAAACAACGTGATCTATATGGGGCTCGGCTCGGCTCTGAGGCTCAAACCGTACGCCGACGATCTGTTCATCCTCGCCGTCGCCAAAGAAGGGCAACTCGACAAGGCGAAGGATCAGGTCCAGGATCTGCTGCGCGTGCGGCGTCAGGTGAAATTCGGCGAACCGAACAATTTCGGGATGGAGACGGCGGCGGGGATCATCGAGCAGTTTCAGTCGATCACGGCCGGCGTCGCGCTCGCGATGGTTGTGATCTCGTCGATCGGTCTGATGATCGGCGGCATCGGCGTGATGAACATCATGCTCGTCTCGGTCACCGAACGTACGCGCGAGATCGGGATCCGGAAGGCGATCGGCGCGAAACAAACCGATATTTTGCTTCAGTTTCTCATCGAAGCGGCGACGCTGACAGGATTCGGCGGTCTGGTCGGACTGTCGATCGGATGGTTGCTCACGCTGCTGATAGCGCTCGTCTTTCCGTCTTATGTACCGTGGTGGGCACCGCCGCTCGGTTTCGGGGTCAGCGTCGGAATCGGCGTCATTTTCGGGCTCTTTCCGGCCTGGAAAGCGGCGAGACTCGACCCGATCGAATCGCTGCGTTACGAGTAGGTGATTTGCCCGCGAATCACGCGAAATGACGCGAAATCAGGATTCAAGTTGTTTTGAATCTGCGAAATGATAAGCAACTTCGGTTGAGTGGCACGACGCAGTCGCCTCATATTCCCCAAAACAACTTTCGCGTCTTTTCGCGTGATTCGCGGGCAGTTTTTTACGCGTATCAAACCTATTTCGTGTGATTCGCGGGCAAAAAAGCCCGCCGGTCCGTTGAAGGATTCCGGCGGGCTTTTGTCGTGTTCAGTTTCCTAGCTCGGGTTTCCGGACGTGAACGCGCCGACGACGCGGAGCGCGATGCCGATCAGCGCGATGATGATCGTGATCGCCCAAGCGGACGCCGACGAGATCTTGTTCATGATCCGTAGTCCGATCGCCGCGAGGATCCATCCCCAGATAGCAAAGAGATCGATGACGCTGACGAGCGTCGCCAGAACAGGCATTCCGCTTCCGTCCCAGAACATCAACGCATTCGCCTTGACGAGACCGCGCTGCGCGGCGCCAAAGTCGATCTCGTCCGCCGATTTCAGGAACAGGACGATCAGGTTGGCGACCGAGCCGAGGATCAATGGCGGCAGACTCGAGTAGACGAATACCGACAACGACTGCAGGAATCCGGCCTGCCCGCCGAACGCCTTGCCGCCGACCCAATAGAAAAGCCCGCCGATCAGCATCGCAACGACGGCAAAGACCGGCACGGCGAACCGCGTGTACCTCATGATTGTCAGCTGCAAACTGATCGCCTGCTGTTTCTGCTCGCCGGTCATCGACGCCGTTCGCGGATTCTTGTCAAACTGATCCACCATCCAGCGCCGGACGCCGTCGTCGCCGACGCGCATCGCCAATCCGAACGTCCAAACGGTCGCCAGGATGGCGACAATGATCGCTCCGATCACGAACCGTGGCTTTCGTCTGAGATCCTCAAACGTTGCTCCGGGATCAAAGAAGATGTTGCCGATCGTCGCGATCTCGGACATCTGCGCCGGCTCCGCGACGGGAGCGGGAGTTTCCGGCAACGGCGGTTCCTGCCAATCATTGTTGGTCTCTTCCATGTTGATTTCTCCTCAAATTGTAAAGATTTGTAAAGCGTTTGAACTGAATACGATTCGCCGTGTTCCAGCGTTTCATTATTCGACGCCGACGCGAATGCAGGCGGCGAAATGTCCGGGCCGGATCTCGCGGAGTTCCGGTTCGACGTTCGCGCACTCGCCGATCGCGATCGGGCATCGCGTCCGGAAACGGCATCCGGACGGCGGATTGATCGGCGTCGGAACGTCGCCGCCGAGGACGATCCGTTCGCGCTTCTGTTTCGGATCCGGAACCGGGATCGCCGACAGCAGCGCCTTCGTGTATGGATGGAGCGGCAATTCGTAAAGTTCCTCGGCGTCGGCGATCTCGACGATCTTTCCGAGATACATCACCGCGACCCGGTTGGAGATATGCTCGACAACCGCAAGTCCATGCGAAATGAAGAGATAGGTCAATCCAAATTCCGCCTGAAGGTCCTGAAGCAGGTTGACGACCTGCGCCTGCACCGAGACATCGAGCGCCGAGACCGGCTCGTCCGCAATGATCAGCTTCGGGTTGAGCGCGAGCGCCCGGGCGATCCCGATGCGTTGCCTTTGTCCGCCCGAAAACTCATGCGGATAACGGTTCATGTAGTCGGGATCGAGTCCGACCTTTTTCAGCAGATCGGCGACCTTTTCGCGGCGATCGGCCTTCGTGCCGATTTTGTGGATCGTCAACGGTTCGGAGACGATCGAAAGGATCGAGAGCCGCGGATTCAGGCTCGCGTACGGGTCCTGGAAGATGATCTGCATTTCACGCCGCAGCGCCTGCATCTTGTCGTGCGGAAGTTTGGTAATGTCTTCGCCGGCAAAATAAACGTTACCGGCTGTCGGTTCATGCAGTCGCAGCAAACACCTGCCGACCGTTGATTTGCCGCAGCCCGATTCGCCGACGAGCCCAAGCGTTTCGCCGGCGCGGATGTCGAACGAGATCCCGTCGACGGCACGGACCACGTCGTCCGAGTCCTCAACCGGAAAATGCTTGACGAGATCCTCGACGACGACAAGGTCGTCCGCCGCGGGTTTCGCTCCATTTGAATCAGTCGTCATCGATCTTTATCAACTCTCAAACACGATACAGCACGCAGCGGACCTTGGCATCACCAGGAACGTCGATCAACGGAATCTCGCCTTTTGTACACTCGTCCTTGCGATACGCGCACCGCGGCGCAAAATGGCATCCCTCGGGCAATTGCGTCGGGTTCGGAACCGTCCCCTCGATCGTCTGAAGGCGCGTCACCTTGTCGATCGCATTCGCGCTCAGCTTCGGCACGGACCGCAGCAATCCCTGCGTGTACGGATGCTTCGGATTTTCGAAGATCTCGTCGACGCCGGATTCTTCGACGATCTTTCCCGTGTACATCACCGAAACGCGGTCGGCGACCTCCGCCACGACACCGAGATCGTGGGTGATCAGCAGCACGGCAAGCCTGCGGGTTTTCCTCAGATCGTTCAGAAGCTCGAGGATCTGCGCCTGGATCGTCACATCGAGCGCGGTCGTCGGTTCGTCCGCGATCAGCAGCTCCGGATCGCACGCCAGCGCCATCGCGATCATCACACGCTGGCGCATTCCGCCCGAGAGCTGGTGCGGATAATCCGATACGCGCCGCTCCGGCGATGGGATCGCGACCTCTTTCATCGCCGCGATCGCCGCGTCCCATGCGTCCTTTTTGTTGAGCTTGCGGTGCAGGCGGAGCGCTTCCGCGATCTGCTCACCAACC
>JAKOSS010000028.1 GCA_029777145.1 Acidobacteriota bacterium
TGAAGCGATCACGAGGACGAGATTGAGCGCCGCGCCGTGCGTGTGCGCGAGCCGGAACAGTTCCCGACGCAATGGATCCTGAAGATAGGCAGGCGAGCGGAACGCGATCAGCGCCTCGAGCAGCATTCCGACGGACATCCACGCGGCAAGGCTGATCCAAGCCTGAAACGAAAGCGGGTCTTTCTTAGTTTGATCCATATGCGCTGAGCAAAAAGGCGAAAGTAAAAAGTAAAAGAGCCGTGAAATCGGGTGTCATACTTCCTCAACCTCCCAAACTCCCCAAACGTCCTAAACTTGTTACTCTCCGACTTCTATATCGACGTCCTTGCGGGCGCCGATCAACCTCGCGGCGATCGCTTTGATCTCGGCCCGGCGGGCCGCGTCGACGCGAACGAACCATGGTCCGATCTGCGCCGTTCGGGCCGCATCGTTCGCCAGGTAATCCGGCTTGGCGACGTTGTTGTTCGCCGCGGCAAGCCCGTTCGCGGCGAAGTAACGAACGATCGGATACTTGTCGTCGGCGAACGCTTCCGCCAAAAGCGGCAAATAGAAGTCCGGCTTTGAGTTCTTCGTCAACGAGTTCGCGGTCATCGCGCGCGTCAACGCGTCGCCGGCAAAGAGTCCGCGGACGCCTTCGGGTTCATCGAATTGCTTATCCGACGAAACCTGAACCGACCGAAACCGTTCGGGCCAAAGCGATTTCGACTGCGCGATCGCCCAATTCACCGACTGATCCACATGGCACTGATTGCACGCATTCGGGACGGATTGCGACGCCGTCAATCCCGGATCGGGAACCGTGATGTCGTGCGACGGATGGAACGTCATGACGCCGTAAACGGTCTCCGGCATGTGGCACGAGTAGCAGCTCGAGCCGGCAGAATCCGCTTTGTGTTTCGTATGCGACGCGAGCGTATCTGGCGAGTCGTACTTCGAATGGCATTGCGTACACGCCGCGTTCGTCCGTTTTTCTGGCGTGATATTCCCTTTGACGTCGCCTTCGTGCATCGCGTGACAGCTCAGACAGTTGATCCGATCGCCGGTCTTGCCGGACGTGAAACACTTCGAGCGCGTCAGCGCCTGATATTCGTGGGCCGTCAATCGCGGCGATCCGTTGTCCCAAAAACGGCTTGCGAACGACACGTTGCCGACCATGGTCTCGCGATGGATCGGGCGGTAAAACAGCGACAGATCCTCGCCGGCGTCGAACGGATCGGCGATCATGACCTCGCGGATCCGTTCCTGCGGCTCCGGAATGCGTTGACCGTGACAGTGCGCGCAGATCATCATCGATCGGTCCGAATCGAGCTTCACCGGATCGACGATCTTCTTGTCCGTATGCGTCGAAAAGCTCCACAGTGCGCGCCGTAACGGCGACGTCGCGAGATCGGCGTGCTCGGCGCCCTGGGCGTGGCACGCGCCGCACGCGATCCCGAGTTCCGCAACCTCGGTCTTCGCCTGTCGCGTCTGAAAATTGAAGTTCGGCTGCGCCTTGACGTTGTGGCAATAGACGCAGTTCGTGTCCCACTGCGTCGTGTGCTGATTGAAATTGTCGCCGTCGGGGTAGAAGAACGATCCGTTGAGACTCATCCAGCGGCGCTGCATCAGATCATACGCGAGCGGGAGCCTGAAGAACTGGCCGTTGCGCTCCGCGACGTATTGTTCGATCCGCCGCGAACCGATCGTCCGGACGATCTTGAAAGCTTCGGTCTTGCCATCCGGCGACGTCACTGTCATGAAAAAGCCGGTCCCGCGGCGTTCCATCTTCGCCCGGTAACCGAGGTATTCAAGCGTGTTCTGCTTCTCAAAGTCACCCTGGACCGATTCCGGGCGAGCTTCCTGCGTCATCCGGCTGTGATGAGTTCGTCGCCAGGACGCAAAATGATCCTCATGGCACGTACGGCAATTATCGGAAGTGATGTAATTTTCGTCGGGTTTTCCTTTGCGTGTGCCGCTGAAACCGGGATTGGCGGCGAGCACCGTCAGCACGACCGCGAGCGCGATCAGAATCGTGACGACTAGCGGTTTGACGGTCGGCGATTTCATCGGAAAGCAGAATCATACAACGTCAGAACCGAGAGCGGTAGCGACCGGCA
>JAKOSS010000324.1 GCA_029777145.1 Acidobacteriota bacterium
CGGCTCCTGCTCAACGTCCGCATCGCGGAAGCAAAACGTTTGCTCGCGACGCGGCGGTACAACGTCAAGGAAGTCGCCGCCCGGACGGGATTCGCGGACAGTCACTATTTTTCACGAACATTCAAGAAGATGACCGGCGTCAACGCCACTGATTACGACTTCTCCGCCGACGAGGCAATCCTCTCGTGAGGCGCACGGCGCGGTTGAAAACCCGGAAAACAGGAGGCATATGAAAAAGAAAGCGATTCTCGTTACCGGCGGCGCCGGATTCATCGGCTCGCACTTCGTCGACCGGATGATGGCGACGACGGACCGGCCTGTGCTTGTCGTCGACAACCTGAACGACTCGTATTCGCCGATGGTGAAGCTCAGAAACGTGTCGGACCATTTATCGGATCCGCGATTTCGGCTTTATCGCATCGATATCTGCGATAAAGCGATGCTGGAGAAGATCTTTGCCGGCTGCGAGATCGATACGATCGTTCATCTCGCCGCGCTGGCGGGCGTCAGGCCGTCGATCGCCGCGCCGGAAAATTACGTCCGGACGAACGTTGCGGGGACACTCACGATTCTGGAACTTGCCAAGCGGTTCGGAATCGGAAAGCTGATCTTCGGGTCTTCGTCGTCCGTTTACGGTGCGAACCCGAAGACGCCGTTTTCCGAAAACGATCCGGTCGCCTCCCCGATCTCGCCGTATGCAGCCACCAAATCGGCCGGAGAACTGCTCTGCCACACGTACTCGCACCTGTCCGGAATCGATTGTGTATGTCTAAGATTCTTCACGGTTTACGGCCCGCGCCAACGTCCTGACCTGGCGATCCACAGGTTTGTGCGGCGAATCGCGAACGGCAAGGCGATCCATTTGTTCGGCGACGGCAAATCATCGCGCGACTATACCTACATCGACGACATCATCAACGGTATCGAAGCGGCGCTCAAATTTCGCGGATCGGGGTTTGAAGTAATCAATCTCGGAGGTTCCGAACCGGTCGAGCTCAGTGACCTGGTGCGTGTCATCGGCCGCGCGATGAATGTCGAACCGAATATCGAGCGGTTGCCCGATCAGCCGGGCGATGTCCGCAAGACGTTCGCCGACATCACCAAAGCCAAGAAACTTCTCGGATATCGTCCGGCGACTACGATCGAGCGCGGGATCGACGAATTCGTTCGGTGGTTCAGGCTGCACGCGCGTCCCGGCGTGGCCTCGGCCGCGCGGGTGCAGACGGCCTGAATCGTTCTTCGGCGCGGGCCCGCGATCGACCCGCGCCTGACGATCGCCGAAGACGTGCCGGCGTCATCGGCGTTCCGGCGCAAATTGGCCGGAATGCGAGATGGTCGGGCAACAAGAGAGCGAAATGACGACGCGTTACGGGAAAGGTAATGTAGTCATCCCGGCATTTGCCCGAAAAACAATTGCGGCAACAAGGTTTTTGCGAAACGTTTCCATGCTGCTCTATCCTGGCTGAGCTACGTCCCATGAAAGGGACGACGGGATTTGAACCCGCGACCGGCACGTTACCATGTAGTTCCGCTTGCATTTGCCGCAATCTCCGATCATCCGGCGACGAGTTTGTTCCGAGAGCTTCCGGGCTTGCGCCCGGGGCGAGGTTCGAACTCGCCAACCTTTACAGGGTTTACCGATGTACTCCCGAAGGGCATTCGCCGGATGATCAAAGCTTGTAATACTCAATTATCTCTGTCGCCGCCTCGACGGCATTTGTCCGCGTCGTGTCGATGACAAGCGACCTTCGATGCGGAACGGGCGTGAACAGCTCGTGTTTCGCGAGCAGTTCGGCAAGCGTCTCGACGCTCCGAACCTTGCCGAATCGCGCTCGTGATTCGCCGACGACCCGCCGGTCCAACTCTTCCCGCTCGCATTTCAACAACACGAAACAGATCTCGCCGCCGTTCGATTCGACGATCTCGATGAACTCGGCGACGTGTGCGTCATCCTCGTCCTTCGCGTAGCAGAAGGTGTAGATCAGATCGACGTTCCGACGTGCCGCCTCGGTGACCGTCTCGAATCTGAATCGCCTGACGAGTTTCCAGAACGGCTCCGTCCCGAATTCGAAGACCGGCGCGACGGCGTCGACGGTCAGGTGATTGTGAAAAAGCTTGTAGCCCGTGCGCCGCGCGATCTCGGTCGAAACCGTCAACTTTCCCGCCGCCGGCGGACCGTAAACAAAAACCAATTTCATGATTGCCTCCGCCCGCCGTGGCGGTGCCGTCTCCGGCGAACGGATTAACGTCCGCCGGAGCCCTAAACCTCGATCTTCCGAACCTCGCCGACCCAGTGATCGGGCGAAAGTTCGCCGGTCGCGAACGATCGGATCACCTCGAACACCTGGTCGGAAAATCCGCCGATGTTGAGAATGTCGTCGCGTTCGGCCGCTTGCGTCGTGCCGTACGGCTGGATGTCGATGCAGACAAGTTTCGCCCGCGGATTCCGCGATTTGAACTCGTTCCACGCCTTCATCGTCGCCGTGCCGTCGTTCCAGCGCCGGTTCGAGTCGATCCACGACTCGTTATCCGAGACGTAGATCACAAGATCGCCGGTCGCCTTTTTCCGGTTCAGCATTTGCAGCGGAGCCGAGCAATTCGTTCCGCCGCCGCCGACCGACGCGAGTTTCGCCGCGTTCGTCATCACCGAATCACGCGGATTCAGTTTGACGTCGACGACCTCGCATTCGAACGGGACGACCTCGGCCGTCGGATTCGAACGGAGGATCGCCGAAGCGGTCAGACCGGCGACGTCGATACAGCGCACGGCCGTCGTGGATCCCTTCCGATGACCCGTTGCCGGGCTCGACATCGAACCCGAGACGTCCGGAAGAACGAAGACCTTTCCGTCGATCACGGGAACGTTCGCGGTCGCGATCTCCATCGCGTCCTGGAGCGCTTCGGTGATCTCACGCGGAACCTCGCGGTTTGCCTCCGCCATCTTGAACGCCATCAGCAACTGGTACGGGAATACCCGCGCCCGCTTGATCGAGTTCGCGTCGCGGAGACGATCGGCGATCGTCGTCACCAACGCGGCATCAGAGAAAACTCCCTGGCGCTGAAACGTATTGATGTTCATGCGCGTCATCGTCCAACCCGCGTTGCGCGCGATCTCCTTCCAGTCGTTCGCCGACAGCGGCAGCGCCGTCAGCATCTGGAACGGAACATCTGGAACGCGGTCCGATTCACCGAGCTTGAACAGTTCAAGCTCGCGGATCAGTTCGGGCAACTTTCCGAGTTCGACCTTTCGTCCGATCAAATAACCGAACAATGCTTCGAACTCCTCATCCGCCGGTTTCGGGTGGACCATTTTCAGGATGTCCCCGAACGACGGCGACTGCCCGACGGACTGCCGGAAGATCGACTCGGCCGAGCGCGATTCGAACCACTCACGAACGAGCCGTTTCGGCATCGTTCCGAGCGATTTTCGCCCGACCGCGCTCGATCGCATGATCTGCACGAAGTTGCGGAGCATCTTTCCGTTGTCGATGACGCGCGGGAAGACACGCGCGAACAGATCGCGGTCACGGACCGAAAGGACCGCGACGAGGAACGCCGGCATGTCTTTCATGTAGCCGCGTTCGCGGGCGAAGACCGCCAGCTTCGCGACGAAATCCGGCGCAACCTGCGCACTCAGTTCGAGCACCTTGTCGAACTGTTCCGCGGCGTCCGCGTAGAACGTCGAATTGAACGATCCGGTCACTGCGTACTGCGCGAGCGCGTGCTCGGGCGTGAATTCGTACGCGCGTCCGCCGGCTTCGTTGAACGTATCCGCCCGCGGCGTCAGCATGCCGACGAGCGTCTTGAAAATTGATTTGTTTGCCATAGCTTCCTCCTTATTTGGGATTTCGGACATGGGATTGCGGATAGTCCGCGATCCCGATCGTTTTCCTGCCCGCCGGGTGCTCACCGTTGGGTTACCACTTCGCGACTTTTCGCGCGATCGGCGGGCGAATTTGAAACGGGCGACAAGATGAAATGACCGCGCACGGCGTCCGCCGTCGGGGATTTCCGTTCCCCAGTTTTTGCGCCGGTTGGTGGATGTAGTCATTTTCGCATTCGCCCGAATGCCTTTGACCCGCGAATCTTCGCCAATGAACGCGAATCAAGCACCGGACTGTGATCGCCCTGACCGTCATTTCGGAAAGGGCACGCGACCTGTTGCCGGTTCTGTGATTTGCGTTAGTCCGCGAATACTCGCGGGCGATCGTCTACAACGCGTGATCGCGGTTTAAGTTGTTGGGCGACAATAAGATGATGACGCTTGGTCACGTTTTTAGCGGGATGTAATCATCATCGCATTCGCCCGATTCTCTGCCTCAACACCCATCCCAAATCCCGCATCCGACATCCCAATTCCGAAATGGGTTCGTGGGCAAACGCGAAGGATTCGCCGCATGAGGATCGTGAGACCGGAAAAGAAAAGTCTGTACTGAACAGATAGGCAGGATGTTGCTTACGATCCTTTTCCGCGCGGTCGACCCTTTCGCGTTTGTGTGGCAAGACGAATCATTTGGGAATTCGGATCTGGGATTGCGGATTTGGGATTGCGGATTTCGTCGGATATCGGCGAAACCCGCTCACGCTTAAGCCGCCTTGCCTTTCGCCTTTGGCTCTTCCTTTCCCTTCGACTTTTTCAGTCGTTCCGTGCGTTGCTCGATCGACTCAACCTCGCGTTCGATCGCGTCCTTGACCTCGTTGATCACCGATGCCAATCGGCGAATCTTGTACAGGCTGTCGGCACGCGCCGCCCGATCGCTCATGTAGAAATCGAACGATACGGAACGGACGCAATCAGAGATGCGAAGCTCGATCGTCCCATAGTTCCAGAATTTGTCGTCTTTGTCGTCGTAGGCGCTCGTGTCCTCGACGATCCCGATGACGTAAGCGGGCATGTCTTTCGCCCGGTTCAGGAAGAGACGCTTCCTGACGTGATACTTAACGGCCATAATTCTCCTGTCCGGCTGATGGATGATTTACGTAAGTTATTGACGATGTTGATCTTCCGACAGCCTAGAAGAATTGCTTTCAGCAGCTGCCGGAGATGTAAATCGGATATTTCATAGTTACTCCTTCGATCGTTTGATCATTGGTCATTGGTCAGTGGCCGGTGACCGGTTACCGGTGGTCAGCTTCGGCATTGACCGTGAAACCAAGATCAAAGATCGAAGTCCA
>JAKOSS010000325.1 GCA_029777145.1 Acidobacteriota bacterium
CCGACAAATCTACAATTTGCAATCGCCGGCGGCAGAGGAAATGCGGGCTATACGACGGATGGCGGAGTTAACTGGGCGGCAGCCGTATTCGCTCCGGGAATTTCCGCGGACTCGCGTGTCGAGTTGGCGTATGCTCCGAGCAACCCGAATATCGTCTACGCTTCAGTCGATCAAAACAACGGTGTCGTTTACGTGAGCAATGATGGCGGACAGACATTCAACATCGTCAACTCCAGCCAGATGCTCCTCGGTGAACAGGGACAATACGCAAATATCATTTGGGTAAATCCTCAGGATCCGAACTTCGTTCTCGTCGGCGGGCTTGATATTTGGCGAAGCAACGACGGCGGCGCGACGTTTACACAGATCAGTCGCTGGCAAAGCCCCGCCAATGTCTCTGCTCACGCGGATCACCACATGATCGTCGCCAGCCCCGCGTTCAACAACAGCACCAATAAGATCGTGTATTTTGGCAATGATGGCGGTCTTTACCGGACCAACGACGTTTCGACCGTTGCCCAAACAACCGGCTGGACAAATCTGAATAACGGTCTGGGGATCACCCAGTTCTACAGCGGAGCGGGCAACTATACCGGCGCTTTGATCGGCGGTACGCAGGATAACGGAAATCTTAGGTCGTCCCCCGGAAACACCAACGGCTGGACGGATTTCACCGGCGGCGACGGCGGCTTTGTCGCGGCCGACCCTTGGGATGCCGATTACTTTTACACCGAATATGTTCACCTAACCATCCAGCGGAGCACGAACGGCGGGGCATCGGCGAGTTTTGTCTACTGCAATCCGGTGCCGGCGCAACCGGGCGGACAGTGCGTCGGGACAGGCATTTTGGACGCCGGGAGGGGCAAGGCATTCTCCAACTTCATCGCTCCCTTCGTTCTCGATCCCAATGAGCCGAACAGGATGCTTGCCGGAGGCATAAGCCTATGGCGAAGCAATAACATCAAGGCAAGCGGACAGCCGACCTGGACCGCAGTCAAGGATCCTGCGGCGCCCAGACCGCCTGCACCCGGAGCGCCGGCGAATCCCACGCCGCCTATCAGCGCGATCTCGATAGCCGTGCCTAACTCTGACTTTATCGTCGTCGGCCACAACGACGGTCAGATCTACCTTACCCGGAACGGCACTTCGCCTGCTCCCTCTTGGAGCAGGATCGACAACGGCCTTCTGCCTGAGAGATTTGCTACTCGAGTAGCGATCGACGAAACCCGGAGTCCGGCGTGGATCTACGCAACATTCGGCGGATTTTCGGGCGATAATGTCTATCGAACGGAGGATCTCGGAGCGAGCTGGGTAGACATTACGGGCGCGGGAACAACCGGTTTGCCGGACGTCCCGGTTCGGAGCATCGTCGTGAATCCGGCGAATCCGAATCGGATCTACGTCGGTACCGAAATCGGTATCTTTGCCTCCGACGACGCAGGCGCGAACTGGCAACTCCCGCAGGGTGGTCCGGCCAACGTGTCCGTGGACGAATTGTTCTTCAACAACGGAGTTCTGGTGGCGGCCACGCACGGGCGCGGCATGTACAAGGTTCAGACTCCGTCCTTCGCCACGCCGAAGTGTTATCAGCCGACGACAACTTGCACCTGCGCCGGGGAATGGAACTGTCCGTGTACGTGGCCAAGTGGCTTTCGGCCGGATTCGACAACCGACGTCGTCATTTCCTGTCCGACGTCGATCGGTACGATAGCCGGTCAAGGGGCAACTGCAAAAAGCCTTCGCGTGAACAGCGATCTCAGATTGTTCACGGGATCGGGTCTGACAATTACCGAAGACTTTTCCAATTACGGGTATACGGGCGGAAATACGTTGAACGGCGGCGGCGCGCTGACTGCGCGCAATTTCTACAACGGCGGAACGTTTTCGATGACCGGTGTCGGCGTTACGGGCGATATGACCCTTGGCGGCACGGTCAGTGTGGCAGATGTGCTCGAAGCGCGCGGAGACATCACCGCGGACGCGAATGCGATCGTCATCGCCGGGCGAATAAACGCGTTCGGCAATTTTTGGTACTACTCAAACAATCCGCTCACGCTATCGACCGATCTGGGCTTTGGACGTGATCTTTACAATCAGAGTCGGATCCAGGGCCGGTCTCTTTTTCATCTTGGTAACGGCGGACCGTCCCGGATCTACTCAGGGCCGGGTGTTCTGAAATTTCAGAATGCCGGCACCGGTGTTGGGATAACGTTGGCCAATGACAAGACATTCGAAGTCGAATCATTCCACGTTAGCGGTCCGCTGAATATCGGCGCCAACTCGATGTCGGTGACTGACAATACATCGTTTACGGGAACCGGGGCAGTATTGGGAACGGGAACAATATTCTTGAGTCCGCGTGTTGGGGTACAGTCGGTCTTTACGTACTTCAATTCGAATTTTGCACCGACCGTGCGACTTGTTTCCGGAACCGCAGTTGTGACGGGCATCTCGAACCTGATCGGCGGGCCGCTCGTCATCGATCCCGGGGCGACACTTGCCTTCAACCAGTCCAGTCTGACCGTCAACGGCAATGTGACTGTCAACGGTCGGATCACTACTACGGGCGGTTCATCGGGTTCTCCGACGTTCTATTTCAACGGCAGCACGTTCACCAATAACGGCGAGGTGAGTAACCTCGCGGGTCAGACCTTCATTGTTGGATTCAATACCGGAACAACTCCGCTGTCGCAGGCGATCGCCGGAAACGGCTCATGGTCGCCGACATATCTGGACCTGGGAACCGGGACCGTGACAATGAACAACGACATCACGTTTTCCGGAGAAAATCTCCGAATTGTCAGCACGCTCAACATCGGAGCGAATACACTCACGCATACAGGCACCTTGCTCGGCGGTCAGATAATCGGAACGGGTGCGGTACGGATGCAACCCTCGACGGGGGCGGCAACAATTCTCGGAAATATCGGGCCCGGAGTCCGAATCGTTTCAGGAACAGTGACTGCCGCGGGTACTCTTGGCGGCAACGGACCCCTAACGGTCGAAAGCGGCGCTACGCTAACGCTTAACGGAAACGTGACGGCCGGCCGTGACGTGACGATCGGGGGAACTCTGAATCGGCTTGGCAGCCAATATCTAAATGCCACAGGAAACGGTACGTTCCTGAACAACGGTTCAATTTCCGCAGACGTGTATCTCGGGCCGCTTTCGGGAACAACGAACGTTTTGCAGAACCTGGGCGGTACAGGAACGTGGAATCCGAACTATCTCGGTTTCGTCAGCCGAAGTACGGTAACCCTCGTAAGCGACGTAAACTATGCCGGTACCAATCTCCTCGTCGAAGGGCCGGGCGTTCGCGTAAACACAGGAGCCTTCACATTTGCTTTTCCGTGCACTACGGTTTGGCAAAACAGCGGCGAGATCGTTGGCAATATCCGGCGGACAAACCTTGCGGCATGTCCCGGCGCCACGCTGACATTCGGAAACCCGTTTACGACGATCAGGTTTACGTCCGGGACGCCTCCGTCCGAGATCGCGGTTGAAATGTCGCTGGGATCGCCGGCGGGATTTCCGACCGCGGTTCAACGCAGTTATCTGATCACACCGACGGGCGGCAGCGGTTATGCCGCGACGCTTCGCCTTCGATATCTCGACTCTGAATTGAACAACAACAACGAATCCACGTTGCAGCTTTGGAGATTCGACGGTTCGAACTGGACGTCACAGGGCGCGACGTCGCGAAACACGACCGATAACTGGGTCGAGTACGCCGGCGTCACCCAATTTTCTCCGTGGGCGATTTCGGGCCTTGCTCCGACAGCCGCGGCCGTCTCGATCAGAGGTCGCGTGACGGCGCCGGACGGCGGCGGAATTCGAAACGCCCGGGTCGCGCTGACGGATACGAACGGAAATATCCGCACTGCATCGACAGGATCGCTCGGATATTATCGCTTTGATGACGTCGCGGTGGGCCAAACGGTCGTTGTCAGTGTTGACTCGAAGCGACATCGGTTCGCAAATCCGACGCGGATCGTGATCGTTCAGGATAATGTCCTCGACCTTGATTTTGTCGCGAATCAATAAACCGATAACCGCGGTCGATGGTCACTCTGATCATCCGGTTTCGCCGAAGGGCGTTATCGCGAACCGGTGACAAGCCCATTGATCTGAATTCGGCAATTTACCAACGGTGATACGCCGGGTGGCCTTCTTTGACGGCGACGAAGGTTCCGCGGCAGGTGGCGCAAACCTTGTCGCCCGCGATGAGTTCCGCTTCGACGACGGCGCGGTCGTCGGTAGATTCGACGACGCGGGCTTTGAGATGGATCGTCTTGTCGAACGGCGTCGGGCGTCGCAGTTTGACGTGGAAGTCCGCCGTGACCGTGCAATCGGGTTCGGTCTTGCCGGCTTTGTTCATCAGAAACCACGCGGCCGTCCAGTTCGAGTGGCAGTCCATCAGCGACCCGATGATCCCGCCGTTGAGCATCCCCGGATACGCCTGATGATGCGGTTCGGCGTGCCATTCGCAAACGACCTCGTCGCCCTGCGGATAACTCTTGATCCGGAGTCCCTTTTCATTCGCGCAGCCGCAGCCGAAACAGATCCCCGTCGGCGAATAGGTTTCCTGAAGTGATTTCATACTGCGAGTTTAGCATTTGATTCAAAAGTTGCGGGTCGAGCGTCGGGAGTCGAGGGCCGAGATCTCAGGAATTCTCGAATCTTGATTCCTGAAACCGCGAATCCATTTGCCCCGTCGCTACCGCTCCCGGTTCCGATATGAGCCAGACTGACGACGCGCCGCGTAAACGCGGAACTCCAAACTCCGGCACTGCTCACAGCTTACTGCTCACTGCTTACTCCTTACTGCTGACTGACCACTGCTCACTTCTCTGACTCCAAACGGTATTTTGCTTTCATATTGCCACTAGCTTCAGCTAGTGGACCTGGTTTCCAAAGGAATTCCGGCTTTAGCCGAATTTGAACCGGGCTTTGGCTAAAAGCCGAACAATTGTTGAGATCTGGATCCACGAGCTGAAGCTAGTGGCAACATAAAATCCGGATCCGACTCTTGAATCCTGACCACGGTCCACTGTCCACTGTCCACCGGCCCCTGCCGTTGCTCTTCAAGGCGAAAGGTCGTAAATTGGTCACGCTTCATCATTTCCACTCGGAGAACAATTTATGCTGACCCTTTTGGCGATCGTTTTTCTCGTTTGGCTTGTCTTCGGCTACTTCTCGTACGGGAAGTGGATCGCCAGGCAGTTTACGCTCGACGACGCGCGCGAGACGCCGGCGAATGCCGTCAACGACGGCGAGGATTTTGTTCCGACAAAGCCGTTTTATCTCTTTGGGCAGCACTTTTCCGCGATCGCCGCGGCCGGTCCGATCGCCGGTCCGATCCTTGCCTGCCAATCGTTCGGCTGGTTGCCGTGTCTTTTGTGGATCTCGCTCGGAGTTGTTCTGATCGGCGCCGTTCACGACTTTTCGTCGCTCGCCTCGTCGGTTCGTCACGGCGCGCAATCGATCGCCGAGATCGCGCGTGAAAAGCTCGGAACCGGAGCCGGCCGCGCGATGATGGCGTTCATCTGGATCGCGCTCGTTTACGTCATCGTCGCCTTCACCGACATCACCGCCGGAACATTTGTTTCAGGTGATGAATCGCTCGCCGGCGAAACCGGATTCAATCCGGGCGGAGCCGTCGCGATCGCCTCGGTGATGTACCTCGGGCTTTCGATCGTGCTTGGGCTCGTCGAACGCTATCTCAAGCCGCCGCTTTGGCTCTCGACGATCATCTTCGTTCCCGCGACATTCGCGCTTTCGTATCTCGGCACGAAGATGTCGACCGTTCTCGTACTCGATCATCTGTCATGGTCGGTGATCATCCTGATTTACTGCGTGATCGCGTCGCTCGTTCCGGTTTGGGCGCTGCTCCAGCCGCGCGGCTATCTCGGCGGATTCGTACTTTACACCGCGATCGCCGTCGGCGTGATCGGCGTCTTTTTCGGCGGCTACGAGATCGTTCAGCCCGCATTCAAGTCGTTCGACGTCGGCGGCATGGCCGGGACGATGTTCCCGTTCCTATTCGTGACGATCGCTTGCGGCGCGTGTTCGGGATTTCACGGACTCGTCTGTTCCGGAACGACCTCGAAGCAGATCGACAAAGAGACACACACGCATCCGGTCGGCTATGGAGCGATGCTCGCCGAAGGGTTTGTCGCGTTCATCGCGCTCGTGACGATCATGATCGTCGCGTCGGATTCGACCAAGGGACTTTCGCCGGGCAAGATCTACGGCAACGGGATCGGCGATTTTCTGACGCTGATCATCGGCAAGCAGAACCTTGCGTTCGCGATCACGTTCGGCGCGATGGCGTTCTCGACCTTCGTCTTTGACACGCTCGACGTCTCGCTCCGGCTCGGACGCTACATCGTACAGGAGCTTTTCGGGCTTCGCGGACGATTCGGCGCGGTCATCGGAACCATTGTCACGGTCGCGCTTCCGTTCGCATTGATCTTCTTTACGAAATCCGGTTCATATCAAGATTTTTGGACGCTGTTCGGCGCGTCGAACCAACTGCTCGCCGCGCTCACGCTGCTCTCGATCACCGTTTGGCTTTACCAGGCGCGCAAGCGGATCGCGTTCACGTTGCTGCCGATGCTCTTCGTTCTGGCGATCACGATGTGGGCTCTCGGCGGACTCGTCGTCGGAAATTTCCGGGCGTCCGTCGGTTTCGACATCAAACTGGTCAACGGATTCGCTTCGTTGGCGCTGATCTCGCTCGCGATCTATCTCGTCGTGACGGCGCTCGTGAAGGTCCGTGCCGAACGTCACGGCAGCGGTTTGACCGAAGAAACAGCGTAGGCAATTGGGAATTCGGATTTGCTATTGCGGATCGATTGCAACTTCCACGAAGATCACGAAGTTTGCACGAAGATTGTTCGGTTTGGCTTCCCGGGATGAGTTTTTTCGAATGGCGACGGATATCGAACGGATTAATTTCGTTGGGACCGCAGTCTTTCCAAAAGAATCCTTTGTGTAACTTGGTGTTTCTTCGTGGATAAACCGAACGGATCGTACTGGCCCCGCGTTGCAAGAGTTTCCGCGGATTCACTCTGTTTGATTCGTACGATTAGCGAAATTCGCGGCCAAGATACCTACCGCTGATCAGGGGATGTCATAGATTGAAAAAGGGAGGAATCGATGAAGAATCTTATAGTTGCGATCGCATTCGTTTTCGCCGTCGCGCTCGGGTGCGGCGGCTCGAAAGACGATTCGTGCGTCGGCAAGGTCAGCTATCAGGGCAAGACGTTCGAGGGCAAAGGGAAGAACGCCGAAGACTCGAAACGGTTCGCCTGCAACAACTATTGCCGGGACGCCGATCCCGAATACGACGCGCGGTACCGTGTCTGGCTCGATTCGCCGCGCGGAAAAGCAGCCGGCAGCCCGTCAAAGCAGGAAGCGATCTTCAAGGACAAGGATCTTCTCGATTTTGTGACCGTGAAATGTGCGGACAGATGCGTCCGCGAGATGAATCCCGAGTCTTCGTGCAAATGATCAGCGCGGGATCTCTTCAAAGTTCCGGGTCGTGTTTTCGACGATGCTGATTGGTTGTTTAGCTTTATCAAGCTGAGCCGGCGTCCGGGAGTTTATCTGCGGAGCTGAATACGATTCGGAACTTTCGGTCTTGGACGAGCTGAGCCGCGCGTCGATGAGTTTCGGGAGCATCCGCAGGAGCATGAAGCTCGTAAACGTCAGCGCCGCGAGGTAGATCACGGAGATGACGCCGACGCCCGCCGGGTCAACGCCGTTGTTAAGCAAGACAGCGACCAGTCCGATGAGGATTCCCAATCCGCCGACAATCACTACCGCTGTCGCCGTCATAAAAGCCTCGAACATCGACTTGGCAGTCGCCGGATCGACGCCCTTTTCGAGCCGCTTGCCGCAGCGCTTGCAAAAGTTCAGCGTATCGTTGATCTCGTTTCCGCAATTAGAACAAAACATCGTTTAGGAGTTGGGTTTGATCTTGTCTTCGAGCCAGTTCGTCAGATCGTCGACCCATTCGAGATGGATCGGCTTTCCCTGAAACGCCTTGACCGCGAAGACGATCAGCATGACGGTCGTAACTGCTCCGAAGATCCAGCTTCCGAGCTCGCCAAACGTGGTCGATCGACCCAGTCCCGACAAGATTGAGCTGATGACGAAGATCGCGATATGCGCGGCAAGTCCTTGCGCCGCGTGAAATCGTACTTTTTGCTCGCTCTTCGGAACCAGCAGAAGCTCGAGGAACCCGGCGATCAGTCCGATGAACAACGGCACGTAGGGAAGCGCCGTCAGGATATTTTCCGGCAGACCGATCTTGGCAACTTTCCGGGTGTGGTTGTTCTGCTGATAGAAACCGACCGGCGGCGGCTGGTATCCCTGCGGGACGTTCTGGCCATTGTAAGGCGCCTGATATGCCTGAAAGTCCGCGTCGTCGAATTTGCGCGTCTGATCTTCGGTCGGACGCGGATCGTCGAAAACGCGCGTCGAGACGTTTCCGCCATTCAAGGCGACCGTTTCCTGCTCGACCTGTTCGGACGCGACTTTCTGCGGAAAATCGGGATCAAGTTGATTTGTATCGAACTTTTTCTTAGCCATCGTCATTGCCTCCTACGCTTTTGCGATCCGTTTGGTTCGCGAAATGATCGCGGAAGACGCGCTCGGACAAGACGGAAGCATAACCGCTGGCCGGATTTTATTCAACAAGCACCCGGAGCGCCTCGGACACGCTCCAGGCCTGCGCGAAACATCCGCGTGGAGCGTGAGGTGCTTCGGCGTCGAAGATCTCGGAGATCTGTCCGAGCCCCGCTTCCGACAGATGTTTGTCGAATCCTGAGAGGATCTCTTTGATTCGTTTCGAGGTTTGATTGCCGTTCGGATTGACGCGTCTGAACGCGTCAACGAACGCGCCGATCGGCCACGCCCAAACGGTTCCCTGATGATATGCGGAGTCGCGGTCGAAGGGCGAGCCGATGTAGATCGGACAATACGAAGGATCGCTCGGACTGAGCGAGCGCAAACCGACCGGCGTGAGAAGTTCGGCTTCGACCTTCTCGACGATCTTCCGGGCACGGTCGATCGACAGCATCGAATGTTTCAGACTGACGGCGAAGATCTGGTTCGGGCGGATCGAACGGTCGCGGTTGCCGTTCGTCACGACATCGAAAAGACATTCGTCGTCGTCGTTCCAAAAGACCGCGTTGAAGCTCAGCCGGGCGCCGTCCGCGAGCGCCTCGTAACGCGATTTGTCCTCGTTGTCGCCGAAGCGTCCGGCAATATCGGCCATGATCCGCAGCGCGTTATACCAAAGCGCTTGGATCTCGACCGGCTTTCCGATCCGCGGCGTGACGACCCAGTCGCCGATCTTCGCGTCCATCCACGTCAGCTGGACGCCCTCGACGCCGGCCTGCAGCAGTCCGTCGGTATCGACGCCGATCCCGTAACGCGTTCCGCGAATGTGCCACGCGACCGATTCGGCGAGTGCCGGGTAGATCTGGTCGCGCACGAAGTCGTAATCGCCCGTCTTCTCAAGGAACGCGCGGACGGCTTCGAAGTACCAAAGCGTCGCGTCGACGGTGTTGTATTCGGCCGTTTCGCCTTCGTCGGGAAATCGGTTCGGGATCATTCCCTGCGAAAAATGCTTCGAGAATTCGAGCAGGATGTCGCGCGCGATGTCCGAACGGTTTGTCGAAAGCGTGAGACCTGGAAGCGCGATCATCGTGTCGCGTCCCCAATCTGAGAACCACGGATAGCCGGCGATCACCGTTTTGCCGTCGCCGCGCGAGACGATGAACTGATCGGCCGCGAGAACGAGCCGTTTCGCGAACGCGCCTTTGACGCCGGCCTTTGCGACGAGTTCGCGGCGGCGTTTGATCTCGGCTTTTTCGAGCGACGCAGCTTCACCGGCGTTTCGATCGTCCCTCGTCGAAACGATCACATCGGTCGGCTTCAAAAGATCGAACGCGAGCACAAAAGGCTGAAAAAGATCTTCGTGGTAATCGAAGCCGCGTTCTTTTTCGATCGCGTATTCGAAGTTGCGGTACCAGAATCCAGATTCGCTAACTTCAGCTGCGTTCTTGAAGACGAACAGTTTGGGAAGTTCAGGAAGTTCAGGAAGTTCAGGAAGTTTTGGAAGTTCAGGAAGTTTGGGAAGAGGCGTGACGGAAACAAACGCGTCACTGATCGTGAGATCAAATTCGAAGTTCGAATTTTCGTGCTGGAGATGATGGTAATCGCAGAAGGCGAGCAGCGGTCGAAGTTCGAGTTTCGCGTTTGTTGCGTCTCCTTCGACAACTTTCCAGCGGCAAACGGTCGTGTTTTCGCCGTAAACCATAAACACGCGTTTCTCGAGCGTCAGGCCGCCGGCCTCGTATCTCCAGACCGGGAACGGATCGAGCCGGAATCCGGTCAGAAGTTTGAATCCCTGCGGATGGATCGATCCCGGATATTGATTCGACGAGAGTTCGAAGCGCTCGCCGTCGACAACCAATGTTTCCTCAAACTTCGAGAGCGTCGTCACGCGGCCGAGCGGCGGTTTTGTCGCCGCGGTCAGCAACCCGTGATAGCGCCGCGAATTCGCTCCCGAGATGGTCCCCGACGCAAAGCCGCCGATACCGTTCGTTTCGATCCACTCGCGGCTTGTAGCGGCCTCGAAATCGCCGCAGATTTCTGTTCCGAACTTGATCATGCACTCGCTCAATTCCATGTCTTCCATCGCTTATTCCACGTCGATCGCGAACGTCCGGCCAACCGGTCTGAGGTTCGGATTGTAAAAAGGATCACGCGCGAGCAGGTCCGCCCAGCGTTCACGGAACGCGCGCACTGCGTCCTCATCCGGCTTCGTTGCGAGCGGGGTTCCTCGCAATTCGACGTACGGCGTATGGACGATCCGAAGGCCGCGTTCGCGGAGCCTGAGGCAGAGATCCGCATCGAACAAAGATCGTTCGAACGTCGATTCGTCGAACCCGCCGACCTCTTCAAAAAGTTCACGACGGATCATCAGGCAGTCGATCGAAACCGCTGAAAAGTTCGAGATCACGCGGTTGCGGCACATATTTCCCGGCGCATCGTCGGGAAAGCCGGCGTGGGCGGAACGGACGACATCGTCGCCGCCGAGAACGATCCCGCCCGCGACCGTCCGACCGTTTTCGTCGACGATCTTTCCGCCGACCGCGCCGATTCCGGGTTGTGAGGCAAAGCCGGCGAGTTCGTGGAGCCAAGCGTCACCGGTCGGTTTCAGATTCGCGTTCACGAAGCACAAAAGATCGCAATCGACGGATCGGGCGGCACGATTGAGATCGGCCGCGG
>JAKOSS010000326.1 GCA_029777145.1 Acidobacteriota bacterium
CGCGCCGCGCGTCGAGGGCGAAAAGTTCGGTTTGCTGGTGATGGGGATCGACTACTCCTATCTCGGAGTGACCCTTAAAGACGGAAAGCTCTACGTCGCGCAGGGCTCGGCAAAGGACGCCGATAAAGGGACCGCCGAGACGGAGAACTTGCCGTTCGCATTCACGGGAAACACGATCTACCTTCGAGTTTCGGTCGAACCGGGTGCGATCTGCAAATTCTCGTTCAGCGCCGACGGAAAGACGTTCACGAATGCCGGAGTGCCGTTCAAAGCGCGTGAAGGCCGTTGGATCGGAGCCAAGATCGGCTACTTTTTCACGCGGCCGACGAAGTTCAACGATTCGGGCACGGCGGACGTCGATTGGATCCGGTTCGAAACGACCCCGTAAGTTAAACATGACTTGCGCTTCAGAAGAGAAAAGCCGCTGATCTCGCGGATGACGCGGATAACAATGAAAGCAATCCGTGTTTTTCCCGGCTGTCGCATCGCAAGAATCTGCCCGCGGATCTTCGCCAATTGACGCAAATCACAAAACCATCGGCGCGTCTTTTCCAAAGTGGCCGCCGATGCTGGATATCGGGGTGATCCGTTCAAAGTGAGATCTCAGATCCCGATGTTTCGTCCACGTTCATTGGCGTAGATTCGCGGGCAAAATCCTCAAATGCGCGATCCGAGAAAAAAAAGCCCGGGACAACTTCCCCGGGCCTTTCCTTTTTGATTTCGACAGCGCTTCAATTCGCCAAGCGTTCGTCGTCGATTCCCTCCGACTCCTGCGCCGCACGTGTATGAAGTAAATGTTCGCGCATCGCGACCCCCGCCGCTTCGGGATCGTGCGCCCTGATCGCGCGGTAGATCTGCCGGTGCATCTCGGCTGATTCCTTCAGATCAAGCGCGCGGTGAACGGTCTTGCTGCGCGACTCGAACAAGATCGTCGCCACCATGTTCATCAACGCCGTCAGGATCCGGTTTCCGGACGCCGCGGCGATCGTCTGATGGAACCGCATGTCATGGACAAGATATTCTTCGGGTTCCTCAAGCGACGCGAACATTTCGGCGACCTCTTCGGCCATCGTTGCCAGTTGATCCGCGGTCGCACGTTTCGCCGCCAATTCGGCGACGGCCATTTCGAGCGCGATACGCGTTTCGAACATCTCGTCGGAACTGAATCCGTGGAGCGACGCCATCAGGCGCAACGGATTGGCGTCGAGCGCCGGCGAAGCATCAGCCTCGGCGACGAACGTTCCGGCGCCCTGACGCGAATGAAAGACGCCGATCGCAGCAAGCGTGCGGATTCCGGCCCGCAATGTCGGCCTCGAAACGCCAAGTTGGCGCGCCAAGTCGCGTTCGGGGGGCAACCGGTCTCCCGGCCGCAACTCGCCGTCGTGAATCATCTCACGCAATCTCATGACAACTTCTTCGGATGTCGTCGCCTGCCTCTCTGTAGCCGTCGAGTCCACAATCATTCACTTCCTCCCGGGATCAGACGCAAACCGCGCGTCGCACTTGAGTATAGCATCTCTTTTAGCAAAACGATTTGCTACTTTCCGGACTTCATCGGTTCGAGAAACACTTTGATCAGGATCAGCGTGAATTTCTTGCCTTTCGTATTGATTCGCTGATGCGGCGTGCCGCGCGGAACGACGATCAGATCGCCCTTAGTGACGGTGAATGTCTTTCCGCCGATGATCTTTTCGCTCTTCCATTCGCCGGGTGTCGCTTCGCGCGGATTCTCGAGTTCGCCTCCGAGTGTCAGTTCGGCCGATCCTTCGAGGACGTAATAAACATCGTCGGAGGCGTCGTGAACCTCGGCGAGCGCCGAATTCTTTTTGGCGTCGTACTGTACGGCGACGCGGAGCTGCATGCCTTCGCCACCGATCAGATCCTCGGTCTTGCTGACGGTATCCTTCGTTTTGATGTCGGCGTCGATGGCGTGCAGCACGTTCTCGATCGCGGCGACATCCTGTTTGGTCTTGACCACATAAGGCCTGATCGGCTTCGACGGCGTCCGTGTCTGGGCGCCGGTGACGAAAGCCAGTGAACCGACCGCAAATAGTGCGATTGCTAGTTTTTTCATAACGATTATTGAACGACTCTATTTCTTAGATTGCGAGAGAAGCCACCCGCTAAGTTCGACCGCCGCCTCGTGATTGTCATAAATGCCCTTCATCTTGCGGCCGTCCACGTATTCGTTGTAAAGCCACGGATCGCCGATCGCGAAGACGGTTCCTCTCCCGAACTTCACCTTCACCATAACGACATCGTCGCCCATCTTGAGGACGGGTTCCGGACCGCGCCCGTTGATCTTGATCGTCGAGATCTCCTTCAGATATAACTGACGCGCTTTCCGAAAGATCGGATTTCCGTCCGGAACCGTGATCAGACCCTGTTCGTACTGGTCGTTCACGACACGATTCTTCGAATCCTTGTTGAATTCAAAACCGAACCAGGACGCGAGCACGTTCCAATGATCGAACTCGCAGTTGCCGAAGTCGTTCCCGAGCATCAACAGAACTCCGCCCTTTTTGACCCAGGCGGCGATCGTATTCGCATCCGCGTCCGAGATGAAATTGGGTTTCGGAGTCTCCTTCTCGGTGTCCGGATCGACGATGATGTAAACGCTCGCGCCGGCAAGATTCGCGGCGGTCGGCTGTCCGGACAACGTCGCGAGGGTCGCCCCGTACGATTTGAATTGCTCGCCGAACGCGTAGAATCCGGGATGTCCCTTCTCGTTCCACTTGTAATGCCAGACGGAGCCGTCCGGCCGGACCTCGTGATTGAAGTAGTCGTCGAGCAAGACGGTCTTTCCGGCGCCGACGCGGCCGCGGTCGAGACTCTCCATCTCGACCGCCGCCATCACTGCGGGCCCGAGTCCTTTGGCGTCGTTGGTCCGGAGTTTTTCGGTCATGTAGTAATCGAAACTGCCGTCGCGATAAGGATTTCCGCCGAGTCCCGAAACGGAGACCGTTCCTTCCCAATCGACGGTTCCGTCCGCGTTCTGTTTGATGAACTCCTTCTTGATCCCTTCCCAGCCGGCGGACGCCGTTTTCAGATATTTCGCCGGCAGATTTCCCTGCCTGACGCCCTTCGCGAGCGAGTAAACGAACATCGACGCGCATGACGACTCATGATAATTCTTGCCCTTTCCGGGAAGGTCGATGATGTCCCACCAAAGCCCGTCCTTGTCCTGATATTTCGTGATCGCCTCGGCCTCGCGGTTGAGGATCGCAACGAGTTCGGCGCGCCGCGGATTGTTCGTCGGGAAGTAATCGAGCACATCGACGAGCGCCATCGCATACCAGCCCATCGCCCGTCCCCAAACGTGCGGGCTCATGCCGGTCGTCTTGTCGGCCCATTTCTGCTGTTTGGATTCGTCCCAGCCGTGGTAAAGAAGACCGGTTTTCGGATCGCGCGCGTGCTTTTCCATCCAGACGAACTGGTTCGCGATGTCGTTCCAGTTGTCTTCGTTCCAGACCTCGGAGTATTCGGCGTAGAACGGCTGGCCCATGTAGAGCCCGTCGAGCCACATCTGCCACGGATAGATGTTCTTGTGCCAGAAACCGCCTTCTTTCGTCCGCGGATGCGTCAGCAGTTGCGAACGGATGTATTCCGACGCCTTCTTGTAACGCTCGTCGCCGGTCACGCGATAGAGCGTGATCAATCCGCGGCCGGGCGTGACGTGATCGATATTGTGTTCGTCGCGATCGTAACCGCGGAGTTTGCCGTCCTTGTCGAGCCAGAAATCCATCCCGCGCTTGATGAAATCGAAGTACTTCGGATCGCCGGTCGCGTACCAGACCTGCTCGACGGCCTTCATCTGCACGCCCTGCTCGTAGGTCCAGTTGCGCGGGATCCCGACGGGCGTCCCGTCATCCTCAAGCCAGATCCGGTTCATCAGCGTATTCGCCAACCGCTCGGACATAGGTGCGCGCACGACGGAGTCCGCCTGGGCGAACGAAGTAAACGTCAGAATCAACAAAAGAAACGCCAAGCTCAGTATTTTCATGATCTTACAAATACTAAACGGTCGTACGCCTAAACGCCATTGAAGACGAACTTTCCACCGTTCCGCAGAGTTATCTCGCGAACTTTGTCGCGGTAAAGAATTCTTACCCGGCCGCCGATTCGCGATCGGATCGTCGCCGACGAAAGATTGCCGCCCGCCCAAGTGATATCAACCTCGAGACCGTTCCGCGCCCGCAATCCAGCGACGCGACCGTTGGGAAAACGCGACGGTAGTGCCGGAAGGAGATCCAAAACGACGGTATCGCCCTCGAGATGGTTTTGAAGAAGCATTTCGCCGATCCCGTTCGCGCCGCCGAAATTGCCGTCGATCTGAAACGGCGGGTGCGCGTCGAACATGTTCGGGTACGTCCTTTCAGGCCGCAGCAGCAGCGCCAGGATCTTGTCGGCCCGATCGGCGTCGCCGAGCCGCGCCCAAAGGTTCAGCCGCCAGGCGATCGCCCATCCGGTCGTCTCGTCGCCGCGCCGGTCGAGCGTGTTCCGCACCGCGTCCGCGAGTTCGGGCGTCCGCCGCCGGTCGATTTGCCACGACGGAAACGCGGCATAAAGATGCGAGACATGCCGGTGTTTCGGATCTTTCGCCTCAAGGTCCCAATCCTCGAACCACTCCTGAAGCTGTCCCGCCTTCCCGATCTTCAGCGGCGGCAGTTTCGCCGAGGTTTTCGTAAGGCGCGTGCGAAACTCGGGATCGCGGCCGAGGATCTCGCCTGCCCGGACCGTGTCCGCAAACAGGTCGCGGATGATCTCCGAATCCATCATCGGGGCGTCGACGACGGACGTTCCGAACGGATGCGAGTTCTCGGGCGACAACGACGGGTTGGTGACGAGGAATCCCGTTCCCGGTTTCTCGATGAGCGTGTCGAGGAAAAACTCGCACGCACCTTTCAGCACCGGATAGATCCGCTCGAGATATTGCCGGTCGCGCGTATATTCGTAGTGCTCCCAAAGATGCGTCGTCAGCCAGGCGCCGCCGGTCGGCCAAACGCCGTACTGCGCGCCGTCGATCGGCGCCGTCGCCCGCCAGATATCGGTATTGTGGTGCGCAACCCAACCGCGCGCCCCGTACATCACCTGCGCCGACCGCTGGCCGCTCCGGCTCAGTTCTTCGACCATCCGCGTCAGCGGCTCGCTCGTCTCGGAAAGATTCAGCGGCTCGGCGAGCCAGTAATTCATCTCGGCATTGATATTGACCGTGTACTTGCTGTCCCACGGCGGCGTCATCGAATCGTTCCAGATTCCCTGCAGCGTCGCCGGCTGCGTTCCGGGCCGCGAACTCGCGATCAGCAGATACCTACCGTACTGAAAGTAGAGCGTTGCGAGCTGCGGATCATCGCCCGATGCAAAATTCCGGATCCGCTCGTTGGTCGGAAGATCGGCTGCAGAAGTCCGCCCGAGATCAAGTTTCACTCGATCGAAAAGCCGTTTGTAATCAATGATATGCGCTCGTCGCAGCGCATCGAATGAACGCTTCGCCGCGCTCGCGATGACGGCTTTCGAACGCGATGTTTCGTCGCCGTCGACACGTGTATAGTCGACATAGCTCGTCGCAGCCGAGATCAGGATCGTGACCGAGTCCGCG
>JAKOSS010000327.1 GCA_029777145.1 Acidobacteriota bacterium
AAATCGAAAATCGCAAATCCCTAGATTTCGACCGTGTCTTTCTGAACAAAGAATGAGACCGCGACGACGAGGGCCACGAGCAGGATCGCGGCCGCCGTCCAGAAGTTGCGCTTGAGTGTGAACGCATCGACCTGATTGACCGAGTTGTTGAGCAGGAATCCGGTGAGCGTCGGCGAGATCGCGCGTGCCAGAGACGCCGCGGACTGCATCACGCCGAGCGCCTTGCCCTGCTCGTGATCATGCGCCGTTTTGGACGCGAGCGCCGTCAGCGCCGGCGACGAGAGTCCGTTGCCGATCGCGAATCCGGCTGCTCCGAGCAGCAGTCCGATGAGGCCGTAGGATTCTTTCGAAACGTACGGGACGGCGAGAAAACTGATCATCAGGATGAACGTTCCGGCGATCACGAGCCGCGGTTCGCCGAAGCGCTTCGACAGCTTGTCAAGCAGGTATCCCTGCATGACTACCGCCAGCAGTCCGACATAGGCAAGCACGTATCCCGTATGCTCGGCGTCGAAGCCGAAACTGTACTCGGTATAAAGCGGAAACGCCGTGTTCATCATCGCGAACGCCATCACGAGCAGAAAATACTGCAGCGTGACCGACGCGAACCGCGAATCCTTGAGCGACTCCATCAATTCCGCGATCCGGCCTTTGCGCACCGGAACCGCCTCACCCGGTTTCCGCGATTCGGGCAGGATGAAATAGAGCATCGTCGCGTTGAGGAAACTCAATCCGCCGGCGACGAAGAACGGCAACGGATGTCCCCATTTGCTGAGGATTCCCGCGAGCGCCGGACCCATGATGAATCCGAGGCCGAACGCCATGCCGAACAATCCCATGCCCTTCGCGCGGTTCTCACGCGTCGTGACGTCGGCGATGTACGCCTGGGCGGTCGAAAGATTGGCGCCGGTGATGCCGCCGAGAATGCGTCCCGCAAAGAGCATCGCCAGCGTACCGGCGAAGCCGATCATCATGTAGCCGATACCGGATCCGATGATCGAAAAGAACAGAACCGGACGGCGTCCGACGCGGTCCGAAAGGCTTCCGAGGATCGGCGCGAAGAAAAACTGCATCCACGAATATGCCGAAACCAGCAGCCCGATCTGGACCGGCGTCGCGTTGAAATCCTGGGCAAAATACGGCAGCAGGGGAATGACCATCCCGAATCCCAGGAGGTCAATGAAGATCGTCACGAAGATGATCAGGAGCGGCTTCGTGAAGAACTTTTCTTCGGCTGATTCCGTATGCATCGAGTTCAAAGTTTAGCAAATTATCCCAACGTAGTAGAATATCGGGAACGGAAATCCAAATCGGGAGAAAGTTTGGCAAAAATGCAGAAATTAAGCAGGTTCAGGGCTTTAGGGCTACTGATCGTTGTCCTTTTCTTTTCTATGTATCAGGAAACTCCGGCGCAGCGCAAAAAACCAAAGGCAAAGGCGCCGGTTGTCGAGACGAAGGCCGTGCCGCCGACGATCGCGTACACGGTCGGCATGTCGAAGCCGTGGACGCACCTTCTTGAGGTCGAAATGCGGCTCAGTTGGGACCAGATGCCGGAGACCGCTGAAGTGGTGATGCCGGTCTGGACCCCGGGCAGTTATCTGGTTCGCGAATATGCCCGTCACGTCGAGGATTTCGACGCCGAGAGCGACACCGGAGCGAAACGCGCGTGGACGAAAACGAACAAGAACACGTGGGCGATCACGACCGCCGGTTCAAAGTCGATCGTCATTCGCTACAACGTTTACGCGAACGAACTGACGGTCCGTACGAACGAATTGAACGGCGATCACGCGTTCTTCACGCCCGCGGCCTTGCTCATGCATCCGAAAGGACAGATCGCTTCCGTCTCGACGGTCAAAGTCAACCCCTACGGCGATTGGAAGGTCGCGACGGGACTACCCGCGGTTGACGGCCAAACGAACACATTTGCCGCCGAAAACTATGACGTTCTTTACGACTCGCCGTTCGAGGTCGGGAATTTCACCGAACTTAAGTTCACGGTCGAGGGCAAGCCGCACCGCTACGTGATCGAGGGCGAAGGCAATTACAACCCGCAGCGGATCGTCCGCGATACGACGAAGATCGTCGAGGCGGCATATGCGATCTTCGGCGAACTTCCGTACAAGGATTACACGTTCATTCTCAACCTGCGCGGCGGCGGCGGACTCGAGCACCTGAATTCGACGGCGCTCCAGTACAACAAGTTCGGCTTCGCCGGCGATCGTCACAACAATTTCATGGGCCTCGTCGCGCACGAGTACTTCCATCTCTGGAACGTCAAGCGGATCCGCCCGGACGCGCTCGGTCCGTTCGACTATTCGAACGAGAACTACACGAAACTGCTGTGGGTCGCCGAGGGCGGAACGAGCTACTACGAAGGCGTTCTGATGCGCCGCGCGGGATTGATCTCCGACAAGGACTTTTTGTCGTCGAAAGCGTCGATGATCCAGCAGCTGCAGGATCGCCCGGGACGCTTCGAAACGAGTCTCGAGGAAGCGAGCTTTGACGCGTGGATCAAGTATTACCGGCCGGACGAGAACGCGATCAACAATCAGATCTCGTATTACGACAAGGGCGACGTCGTGAATTTCCTCCTCGACGTCGAGATCAGGGCAAAGTCGAACGGCACGAAGTCGCTCGACGACGTGATGCGTTACCTGTACAACGAGTTCTTCAAGAAAGGGAAGAACTACACGCCCGCTGATTATCAGAAGATCGCTGAAATGATGGCCGGCACTTCGCTCGACGACTTCTTCTCGAAGTACGTCCGCGGACGCGCCGACATCGACTATGACTCGATCCTGAACGGGATCGGTCTCCGGCTCAACGACGCGCGCGGTCGCGAGATGGCCTATCTCGGGGCGAATCTGCGCGAAACCGACGGACGCCTGACGATCACCGCTTTGCCGCAGGGAACACCGGCGTACGATCAAGGCCTGAACGTCAACGACCAGATCGTGGCGATCGACGGTTATCGTGCGTCGCAGCAGTTCCTGCAGTCGTATCTCGGCGAGAAAAAGCCCGGCGACAAGATCAAGGTAACGATCTTCCGGTTCGACGAACTGCGCGATTTCGAGATCACGCTCGGCGGACGCGGCCGGTCGAACTATTCGATCGTCAAGGTCGACAATCCGACCGATGATCAGAAGCGTATTTATCAGAGTTATCTGTTGGCGGAGTTGAAGTAACGATGTTTCGAGGCTCACGGATCCTGGCCGTACTAGTGGCGGGCCTGATCGGCGCCGGCCTTTTTGGCTGCAAGTCGACAGGCATCAAACAGCCGGGCGGGACGGCGTCGGCGCTGCGTGAGATCCCGTCGGTGAGATTGGCGTTTCGCTACGAACCCGACGTTCCCGCGCCGACCGATCCGAATGCGCCGGCAACTGGCGACGCGCTCTATCCGCCTGTTCGGGCGGACTTCGACGGCAACCGTTCGGCTGATCTGCTGTCGAGAACGATCGTTTCGCCGAACTCAAAGCGGGTGCTCGTCGCATACCGTCGGGCCGGCGACGCCGGGAACACGTTCCGGCTCGACATGTACGCCGAGGACGGGAAATTCATCCGCCGGGTGTCGCCCGACTCGATGTCGGTCGATTTCCTCGACAGCATCGTCTGGTCGCCCGATTCGAGTACCGTCGCGTTCGTCGCGATCACCCGCACGGGCGCCGGAGGTTCGTTGACGCCGCCGGTCGCGAACTCAAATACCAACGCGAATACGACCGCTTCTCCGACCGTCGATTCGAATTCGAATGCTTCGGTCGCCGAAACGCCCGAACCTCAGGAGTCGGGGACTCCGGAGCCGCCCGCACCGCCGAACGTCCTGACCTTCCGCACCGAGCAGATCTACATTTGTTCGTCCGAAGGGACGGACGTCAAGCCGATAACCCAGACCGAGAATCTGATCTATTACTACTTCGTCTGGTCACCGGACGGAACAATGCTTGCGGCGCTCGCGTCGCGCCTCGACGAATGGCGATACCTGATGGCGGTTTCGGCGCAGAACGGCGAGAAATTCGTCCCGGCGGGCCGGCCGCGGATCGTCGAGAAGAATGGCCGCGAACGACCGCTCGATGACGCTTGGACGAAGGTCAAGCCGGTCTGGTCGCCGGATTCGTCGAAGGTCGCGGTGGCGTTCGACAAGCCGATTCAGATCAGGGTTTACGATGCGATCGGCAATGCTCCGACGCAGGCGGCGATACCGCTCCGCAACCCGCTGCTGATCTCGTCGCAGGCTTACGATCGGGCGAAGCAGTCGCAGACGGATCCGAACTCAAATGTTGAGCCTGAAGTCAATTCAAACGCAAATGTTGACGTGACGGCACTTCCGGATGAAAAAACGCTCGTCTCGTTTCAGCCGATCATC
>JAKOSS010000328.1 GCA_029777145.1 Acidobacteriota bacterium
CGACGCGCTGCTCGCAACGCTCACGAAGCCGTCCGCGCAGACCGTCACGGTCTCAGTCGGCGGCACGCTTGTGCGAACTATCGAGATTCCCGCGGATCAGATCGAACCGGCGACCGTCGATATCACCGACCGGATTGCGCCGGGAACAAAGGTCGAAGTTGCGACGTCGAACGAATCGAAGATCCTTTCCCAGCTCGTCATGTCGCATTACGTCGATTGGAAAGACTCGCTCTCGACCGACCGCAACGTCAACCAGTCGCGCGCGGTCGAGCTCGGATACGCGTGCGACAAGCTGAACGCAAAGATCATGAGCACGGTCACCTGCAGCGTCAGCGCCGAGCGCGTCGGGTTCAGAGGCTACGGAATGCTGCTCGCGGAGCTCGGGATTCCGCCGGGAGCCGAGGTCTCGCGCGAATCGCTTGAAAAGGCGCTGGAGTCAAATTGGAGCCTCAGTCGATACGAGATCCAGCCGGACCGGATCGTGCTCTACATGTGGGCAAATCCCGGCGGCACGAAGTTCACGTTCTCGTTCAAGCCGCGGTACGGGATCAACGCGCAGACACCGGCGTCGGTGCTGTATGACTATTACAACGAGGAAGCGAAGGCGACGGTCGCCCCAATCCGCTTCAAGTTCGACTAGCCATTTGGGATGTGGGATGTCGGATTTGGGAATTCGGATTGATGACTGGAGCGCAAGCGGCCCGCTTGCATGCGTCGCAGACGCAACGGCATTTGCGAATTGGGATTGCGGAATTCGGATCGCGACTGTAGCGCAAGCGCCGACGCATTTTGGAATTGGGATTGCGGATTTCGGATCGCGACTGGGCAAACGGCCCGATTGCATGCGTCGCAGACGCAGACTTAGAAAAGAAATGAGCGTGAAATTTATTCTAGCGGTTTTGCTGTGCCAACTTTTCGCGGTCGCGGCGCTTGCGCAGACGGCCCCTTCTATCGACGAAGCCGCGATCACGGCGTCAACCGAACCGGGAATTCTCCATCTTTCAATTCCCGTCGAAAGCGCGGCGCCGACAAATGCCAGACTGCAGCTCACGCTTCTCGATGAGAATGAGAACGTCGTCGCCAACTTGGAAAAGAATCAGCAGATTCCGGCCGGACGATCGCTGATCCGAGCCGATCTTTCGATCAAAAAGGATGTTGATGTCAGTGAGATCGTTTGGAACCTACTTCGTTACAAGGTTTCGTCGAACAGCGCGGAATCGAAGGGAGTCGTTTCACTCTCGCAGATCCTGCCGGAACTGTTCCGTCTGAACCTGATCAACATCGAAGACGTCCACCCAGGTGCGCGCGTTCCGATCGTCGTCCGTGCGAACAACCCGGTCACGAATCGTCCAATCGGCGATGTGAAGATCGAGGCCGAAATGGAGATCGATATCGCCACCGACGGCGACGACGATGAACTTACGATCAAAGGCGAGTCAGTTACCGATGCTGAAGGTTTCGCAACGGTTGAGTTCTGGATTCCGGAAGATGTGAAGTTTGAGGATGACGAGAGCGTCGATCTATCGGTTACCGGGGAGAAGAACGGCATCAGCGACCTCGCGAGCGATAACGTTTACTCACGACTCGGTTCGTCAACCGCGTACTTCACGCTCGACAAGCCGATCTACCAGCCCGGCCAGTCGATCCACGCCCGAGCACTGATCCTTCGCGAATCGCGCGGCAGCGATCTCAAAACGCCCGTCGCCGGAAAAGAGATCGAATTCTCGATCGAGGACGAGGACCGGACCGTACTTTTCAAGCAAAACGCAACGACGACCGATTTCGGGATCAGCGCGATCGAATGGAACATTCCTCCGAATGCGAAACTCGGCACGTACCGGATCAAGGTCGATTCCGACGACGAGGACCTGCACCTCAACGACTCTGAGAGCTTTCGGGTGACCCGTTACGAATTGCCCAACTTCATCGTCGAGACCAAATCAGATCGCGACTTCTATCTTCCGGACCAGCGCGAAGCCGAAGTGACGATCAGCGCCACCTATCTTTTCGGGAAACCGGTCACTGCGGGCAC
>JAKOSS010000029.1 GCA_029777145.1 Acidobacteriota bacterium
CCGCGCGGACGGCGGCGGCTCCGTCCGCGGCTTCGATGACCGGGAGCGAATCAGGGAAATTCCGTTCGATCAGGGCCGAAACGTATTTCCGCTGCGCCTCGTTGTCCTCGGCGATGAGAATGGACATGACGCAAACAATTTATCACCAAACGTGGTCGCTTGCGCATGTGTCCGTCAGAATCTTGCGGTCACGCCGATCTTCACCATGCGCGGTGTGCCCGGCGACACGCTGTTGTTGCCGTCGGCGTTGGCGAAGTAGCGAACGTCGAAGAGGTTGTCGATATTCGCCTGCAGTTTCCAGTGTTCGCCGAGGACGTAATAGAGCGCCGCGTCGGTTCGGACGAAGCCCGGTAGGCGCGTCGTGTTGTCGGCGGCGGCGAACATTCCGGTTCGTCCGGACAGTCCGACGCCGGCTCCGAATCGTGACGTTATCCGGTATTTGTTCCAGACCGAGAATGTCTGGTGCGGTACCTGCGCGACCTGTTTTCCGGCGACTGCCGAGGTCGTTGAACTCGAAATGAACGCGTCCTGGAAAGCATATCCGCCCGAGACGCTCCAGCGCCGCGTCAGGTTTCCCGTCACGCCGGCTTCGAAGCCGTTCGTCCGCTGGCTGCCCGTTTGGATGATCGCGGTCGGGTCGTTCGGATCGGTCGCGCGGGTGTTCGTGCGGTCGAGCCGGTAGACGGCCGCCGTGAACGAAAGATTCCGCGAAAGGTCGTATTTTATGCCCGCTTCGTAATTCGTGAACTGCTCTGGCTTGACCTGCTGCGTGACCGTCGTCAGCGAGGCGAACTGATCGCCCGAACTCGGCAGGAATGAGACGCTGTAGCTTCCGTAAAGCGAAAGGCGTTCGACCGGTTTGACGATGACGCCGAACCGGGGCGACGCGAGCCGGTCTATCCGCCGCAGGCGATCGCCGGTGCGGTTGTTGTTGTACGTCAGGTCGAAATAGTCGAATCGGATGCCGGCGACCACCTGCACGAAGCGGCCGAGATCGATCTGATCCTGGACATACGCCGCGCCGAGGTTGAGCCGAAGGCGATTGTTGGCGTCCGTGGCGCTCTGGCGGAAGGTCACCGGAACGGTCGTCAACGGATCGTCGAAATCGACCTGGATCGACGTCGAAGCGTTGTTGAAATAGCCCGTATTGCGGAAATTGCGGGTCCGCTGGTTGCCGATCTCGATCCCGACGAGCACGGTATGACGGATCGGACCGGTCGTCGCCAGAAACGTCAGATCGGTTTGATTGAAGAAATTCTTCCGCCGTGATGAATTGTTGTAGGCACTAAGGTTAACAAGTGATGCGTCAGCATTGGCCGCGCCCGTCACGTAGTTTTGGTAGAAACGATCGTAATCTCCGTAACGCGTCGAATTCCGCAGGTTCATGCGTCCAAGTTGCTGCTCGACCGTCGCCGTGAACGCGTTGACGTCGATCCGGACGTGGCTGTCGTCAGGATTGCCGTAGAAGGTCGAGCGCGGAACGTCCGCCGGAATTCCGTTATAGGTCGTGATCCCGCGGTCGGCGACGCGCCGGTCACGGAAAAACTCGTACGCGAGTGTGATCTTCGTCGATTCGGTCGGCTTGAGAGTTACCGTCGGGTTGAGACCCAAGCGGTTCAGATTGACGAATTTGCGGAAACTGTCGGAGTTCTCGTAGACGCCGTTGAGACGAAAGGCCGCGAATTTGTTGATCGCCTGTCCGAAATCGCCGGCGATCCGCCGATTGTAGTACGATCCGCCCTGGATCGTAATCTCGCGGATCGGAGCGAAGACCGCTTCTTTTGTGACGCGATTGACGACGCCGCCTCCGCCGCCGCGCCCGAACACGAGCGCGTTCGGGCCTTTCAGGGCTTCGAGCCGGTCGAGATTGTAGAAATCGCGGAAATACTGGACGTCATCCCGGACGCCGTCGACATAGAAACCCGAACTCGAGCGGTTGCCGCGGATAACCAGATCGTCGCGGTTGTTTTCGCCCTGATGGGCCGTGATCCCGGGTGTGAACCGGACGGCGTCGGCGACGCTTGTGATCAGCTGATCATTGATCTGCTCGCGTGTCACGATGCTGATCGACTGCGGAATATCGCGAAGGGCCGTCGGCGTTTTCGTTGCGCTTGAGGCCGCTTCCGTAACATATCCGTCGACCGCGCCGATCGTCACGTAAACGCTTGTTTGCGCGACGGGCAGGACGAGTTCCATTCGGTCCGTCCGTTCGGCACGCAGATCGACGGTCTGCGACGTATCGGAAAAACCGTCGGCAGCGACCTTGATCTTGTATCGTCCCGGCGCAACGAGGATCGAGAACTCGCCGTTCCCGTCGGTCGAGGTATCTCGCTCCGACTTGACGTCGACACCGACGGCCGTGACCTTCGCGCCGGAAACGACGGCGCCGTTCTGATCAAGGATGCGACCGCTGATCTCGATCGTGGCGGCGACGGATTGTGCTTCGGCAATGCCCAGGCATGCGAGCGAAAATACAATGATTGCGATAAAACGTTGAAAGACTGTTCTCATCAGAAACTCCTTGCGTCGGGAATGAGTGCTACAGAAAGTGAAAATCACTTTCAATAAGAAGATAATCGAACGGATTGGAGACGTCAAACGCCTTTGCGCGCTTTTGTCCGTGATCGCGCGTCAGAGCGAGCGCGTAATGAAGTTCCTCGGTTCAATGCTCCTGGTGTCTCCGCAGATTGACGCAATGACCGGCTCTTGGCTTAGCGGGAACCAATCAGAAGAATCCGCGGGTTGGGCGCGCGGTACGTTCGGCTCGATTGCGCGGTCGGGGCGAGTTTGGACGTCGCCGGATGCCGATGCTCTCGGCGATCGGGAAAGTCTTGGTTTAAGATGGGTCAGATGAAGACGAGAGCGGAACAATTTCACGAGGACGGCTTTCTCGTGATCGAGGAATTCAAGACGTCAGGCGAATGCGGCGAACTCATGTCGCGTGCTGCGGAACTCGTTGCGGGATTCGATTACACGGGGCATCCGTCGGTGTTCCAGACTTCGGAACAGACGCGGACGAGCGATGATTACTTCCTCGAATCGGGCGACCG
>JAKOSS010000329.1 GCA_029777145.1 Acidobacteriota bacterium
GATCTGGCTCAGCATCGGCAGATCGTCGAGAACATAGAACGACCGGCCCTGCGTCGCCACGACGAGGTCGCCGTCGCGTTTCTGGATCGCGAGATCGGTGATCGGAACGACCGGCATATTGAGCCGCAGCGACTTCCAGTTCGCGCCGCCGTCGGCCGAGTAATAGACGCCGGTTTCGGTACCGGCATACAGGAACTTGGTGTTCGGATCTTCGCGGATGACGCGCGTGAACGCATTGTCGGGAATACCGTTGACGATCTTTTTCCACGTCGCGCCGTAGTCGTCGGTGCGATAAAGATACGGATGATAGTCGTCGAGCTTGTATGCCGTCGCCGCGACGAATGCCGTCGCTTCGTTGAAGCTCGAGGCGTCGATCGAATTTATCTGGATCCACTCGGGCATTCCTTTCGGAGTTACATTCTTCCAGGTTTTGCCGTCGTCGCGCGTGATCTGAACGAGCCCGTCGTCGGTGCCGGCCCAGATCACTCCTTTCGCGACCGGCGATTCGGCGACCGTGAAGATCGTGTCGTAGTACTCGACGCTCGTGTTGTCCTTCGAGATCGGTCCGCCCGTCGATACCTGCTTTGACTTGTCGTTGCGCGTCAGATCAGGCGAGATCGCTTCCCAGCTCTGACCCTCGTCGAATGATCGGAAAAGTATGTTGGCGGCCGCGTAAAGCGCATATTTCCCGTCGCGCTCGTGCGGTGAAAAAAGGATCGGGAAGTTCCATTGGAACCTGTACTTCGTGCCGTCGGCACCCGAACCCATCGGGTTTTCGGGGTACACATCGACCTCGCGCATCTGTTTCGAACGGTGATCGTAACGCGTCAGCAAACCGTCGTAACTTCCGGCGAAGATGATGTCGGAATCCTTCGGATGCGGAGCGATCCAGCCCGATTCGCCGCCGCCGACGTCGTACCAATGCGTTTCGTTGATGCCGCGGTCCGCGGTTCGCGACGGGATCTTGACTGTCGAATTGTCCTGCTGTGCGCCGTAGATGTTGTAGGGAAAGTCGTTGTCGAGCGCGACACGGTAGAACTGCGCCGTCGGCTGGTCCTGTTCGGACCACGATCTGCCGCCGTCGAACGTGACGTTCGCGCCGCCGTCGTTTCCTTCGATCATCCGGTTCGGATCGTTCGGCGCGATCCATAGGTCGTGGTTGTCGCCGTGCGGAGTGCCGATGTTCGTGAACGTCCGTCCGCCGTCGATCGATTTGTGAAACTGGACGTTCAGGACGTAAACGGTATCGACCGACGCCGAATCGGCATAAACGCGGAAGTAGTACCACGGACGCTGCGTCAGGCGCGGGTCGCTGTTCACCCTTTGCCACGTCTCGCCGCCGTTGTCGGACCGGAACAGTCCGCCGTCGGCCGCCTCGACCATCGCCCACAGACGGTTCGTGTCGACGGGCGAAACCGTGACTCCGATCTTTCCGATGACGCCGGCCGGCAATCCCTTGTTTTTCGTGATCTCGGTCCAGTTCTCGCCGCCGTCGGTCGACTTGAACAAACCGCTGCCCGGTCCGCCCGAATCGAACCCCCACGGCGTCCGGCGGATCTGCCAGAATGACGCGTAAACGACGTTCGGATTCGAAGGATCGAGGATGATGTCGTTCGCGCCGGTGTCGCGGTCGCGGAAGAGCACTTTCTTCCACGTCTTGCCGCCGTCGGTAGTTTTGAAAACGCCGCGCTCGTCGTTGCCCGCCCAAAGGTGGCCGATCGCCGCGACGTAGGCGATGTCGGGGTTTTTCGGATGTATCCGGATGCGTCCGATCTGGCGCGTGTCGCCGAGACCGATGAATTTCCACGTCTTTCCGGCGTCGTCCGAGCGGTAGACGCCGTCGCCGTGCGAGACGTTCCCGCGGACCGTCTCTTCGCCCATCCCGACGTAAACGACGTTCGGATCAGACAGCGAAACGTCGATCGCGCCGACTGATCCGGTCTTCAGATAGTCGTCGGCGACGGGCAACCAAGTGCGCCCGCCGTCAGTTGTTTTCCAAACGCCGCCGCCCGTCGCGCCGAAATAAAATACGTTCGGCTGGCTCGCGACGCCCGCGACCGCGCCGACGCGGCCTCCGCGATACGGGCCGATCATCCTGTATTTAAGCCCTTTTACGAGGTCCGACTTCGATTGCGCCGGAACGAACGGGACGACGATCGCGAGAACCAGAAACACGACGATTGCGCTGACGGTTCTCCGAAGATTTGACGGATTCTTGAACATAGCGGGTCCTTTGGATTGGCTGGGTGACCTTTGGCTGAAATGTAATCGAATTCATTGCGAAAGGCAATGGTTCGCGTTTTGGCGCATAGACTGAAAGGCGCCCGCAACCATCGCGGACGCCTCAAGTTAGCCGATTGCCAGGCGATCACGTCGAAACGATCGGGCCTTCGCCGATCACTTCTTCGAGTTCCTCTTCCTCGCGCTCCCATTCTTCGTTCCGGAACGCGTTCTCCCACTTCGCGATGACGACCGTTGCGAGGCAGTTTCCGATGACGTTGATCGCCGTTCGCGCCATATCCATCAGTTCGTCGACGCCGAGGATCAGGATCACGCCTTCGACGGGAAGATTGAAGCTCGCGAGCGTGCCGAGCAGGATCACAAGTGATGCACGCGGAACGCCGGCGACGCCCTTCGACGTCAGCATCAGCGTGACGAGCATCAGGATCTGCTGGCCCCAGGGAAGTTCGATGCCCGCCGCCTGCGCGACAAAGATCGAAGCGAGCGCGAGATAAAGCGTGGTTCCGTCGAGATTGAAACTGTAACCGGTCGGAAGGACGAACCCGACGATCCTTCGCGGTACGCCGAGTCGAACCATGTTCTCCATCGCCTTCGGCAGCGCGGATTCAGACGAGGTCGTCGCGAACGCGATCGACGCCGGCGTTTTGACGGCATTGAAAAAGTCCTTGATCGGAACCTTGAACAGCAGGGCGACCGGGAGCAGAACGACCAGCATGAAGACGATCAGCGAGCCGTAAAGAGTCAGGACGAGCGCGCCGAGGTTCTTGAGGACCCCGAGTCCTTGTTCATTGTGCGCGATCGTGTAAGCCATCGCCGCTCCGACACCGACCGGCGCAAACTTCATGACATACTCGGTGAATCTGAACATGACATCGGCCAGCGATTCGCACCATTTGACGACGGCCTCGGCTTTCTTCTTGCCGATACTCGTAACGGCGAGTGCGAAGATCACGGAGAAAACGACGATCTGAAGCACGTCGCCTTCGGCCATCGCCTTGATGATCGATGTCGGCGAAAGATGCGCGATGATCTCGCCGAAACTCTGCGGCTTCGCGGGCGGTTCGGGTGCCGTCAGACCCTTGGACGCGGCGGCCGCCGACTCTGCGGCTTTCTGCGCGGCCAAGGCGCTCTGGGTTTCGGCTTCACGGGCCGCTTCGGGCCGCGTCGGGATCTCGATCCGAAGTTCTTCGGCTTTCTTCGCCGCCACGGTCGCTTCCTTGGCGAGATCGTCCGCGCGTTTCGCAAGTACAGCTTTGTCGTCCGTTTTGGCGATTCCCGCGAGTGAGACGCCGACACCGGGCTTGGTTATGTTCACCGCCGCAAGGCCAATCAGCAACGCCAGCGTCGTGACCACTTCGAAATAAAGCAGTGACTTCGCGCCGATCCGGCCGACCTGTTTGATATCGCCCGTGCCGGAGATCCCGATGACCAGCGTCGCGAAGATCAACGGCGCGATGATCGATTTGATCAGGTTCAGGAACAGCGTCGAGAGCGAACGGATGAATGAGAGCAGCGTGGCCGTCTCGAGCCCGAAGACGTGATGATTAGGCGAAGCAAGGTCGATCTCGCGGATCAGCCATCCGATGAAAATACCGAGCACGAGCCCGATCATGATCTTCCAGGTCAACGAAATTTTCGGCAGTTTCATATTTGGATCGTTCGCGATCGAATGCCGCGATTCCTATCTTGATCTGAATTTCCGGGTTTGCGTCGCGACGGGAAACTGGCCGCTGTCCGCATATAGAAGCGGGCCTTCGACCGGAGCCAAAACAGGCGCCGATGTGCCGCGCGTTGTCGATTGACTCAGAACGATAGCACACTCCGACATTCTTCGCTAACCGGACACGCGCCTGTAAAAGCGTTCCTATTCAGTTTCGGAGATCTGGTGCGACACGATCGCCGCCGGTCCCGTCGGGGTGCTTCTTGCTGACTCACAAAGTCCGACGCTCGCGGTCGTCAACACGGGAATGCCGTTGATTTTTTTCGTTGGCGACGGGAACGTCCATTGCACACGTTGACATGGATCCAGCGTGGCGTTCGGGCATCCGGCCACGAAGTAAAGGTCCGTTAGCAGCATCGGAAGATTTCCGTTGATGAGCTCCGTGGTGAAAGTGATCGGAATATGCGTCACCATTCCGCCGTGGGGGCAAAGGATCACGCTTGAACGATTAAGCAAGTAATTCGGCATAATTTTCTCCGGCAGTTCTGAATTTTTTCATGCACGATAACACAGTTTGCGCGACTGCCGAACTGTAATCCTTCAACCCGTTGTCATCGTTTGGGTAAGGTTTCATAATAAAGGTACGGAAAGAAACTCGCGGGAGGTAATGGAGATGGCAAATCGATTTCGCTTGCTGATCGCATACGATGGGTCAGATTTCGCCGATTCGGCGCTCGATGATCTGCGCGCAGCCGGATTGCCGGCGGGCGTCGAGGCGCTGGTCCTGAGTGTCGCCGAAGTTTGGCTTCCGCCGCAGAAGAACGGCGAACCGCCCGTATTCGTCGTGCCGGAACTCAAGGAGCACTACGAGGAGAATCTGGAAGTTCTGTCTGAAGCCCGCGAACTGGCGGAAAGTGCCGCCGACCGCGTCCATAAGATGTTTCCTGATTGGGTGGTTGCCGCCGAAGCGACCTACGGTTCCGCCGCTTGGGAGATACTTTTCCGCGCCGAAGATTTCAAACCGGACTTGATCGTGGTCGGTGCTCAGGGCGTCGTCGGATTGCAGGAACTCCTTATCGGGAGCGTTGCCCAAAAGATCGTCACCGAAGCTCCGTGCTCGGTGCGGGTCGCCCGCGGAAAAGTCGAGGTCGAACCGGGACCGTCGAGACTGATCCTGGGATACGAGGGAACCGCGGGTGCCGACCGTGCCGTGGCGTCGATCACCGAACGCAGTTGGGCGCCGGGTTCCGAGGTTCGCGTCGTGCTCGTGCAGGACACGGCTTTGATTCGGAAGTCGTTTCGGATCGAGGACGAAGACGTCGAACGGACAGGCCGGGCCGTTGCTGCCAGACTTGAAGCGGCCGCACTGAAGGCGTCGCTGGCGATCGTCGAAGGAAATCCGAAGAGCCTGATCGTGAAGGAAGCGGAGAGCTTCGGCGCGGACACGATCTTCATCGGCGCGACGCAGTTCGACGACGTTCTTTCGAAGTATTTGCTTGGGAGCGTAGCCTCGGCGATCGTCACCCGGGCGCATTGTTCAGTCGAGGTCGTGCGGGCAAAGCGGAGCTAATTCCAGGCGTTGCATTTCAGGCTGCGCATTCCAGGCTGCGCATTCCAAGCTTCGCATTTCAGGCTACGCATTCCAGGCGAATGCATTCCAAGCGTTGCATTCCAGGCTGCGCATTCCAGGCTGCGCATTCCAAGCTTCGCATTCCAGGCTTCGCATTCCAGGCGTTGCATTCCAGGCGTTGCATTCCAAGCTGCGCATTCCAGGCGTTGCATTCCAGGCGTTGCATTCCAGGCGGTGCATTCCAGGCTTCGCATTCCAGGCTTCGCATTCCAGGCTTCGCATTCCAGGCGTTGCATTCCAGGCGTTGCATTCCAGGCGTTGCATTCCAAGCGAATGCATTCCAGGCGAATGCATTCCAAGCGTTGCATTCCAGGCGAATGCATTCCAGGCGTTGCATTCCAGGCGTTGCATTCCAGGCGTTGCATTTCAAGCTTCGCATTCCAGGCGAATGCATTCCAGGCGAATGCATTCCAGGCGTTGCATTCCAGGCGTTGCATTCCAAGCTGCGCATTCCAGGCGAATGCATTCCAAGCGTTGCATTCCAAAAATAACCCTGAAATGCGAAGCCTGAAATCTTGAAATGCGAAGCTTGGAATGTTGGAATTGCGAAGCCTGAAATGCGCAGCCTGAAATCTTGAAATGCGAAGCCTGAAATGCGAAGCTTGGAATCTTGAAATGCGAAGCTTGGAATCTTGAAATGCGAAGCTTGGAATCTTGAGATGCTATGCCGCTCTTTCGATCCCGTAGCGTTCGATCTTCAGGTAGAGTCCGCGGCGGGTGAGTCCGAGTTCGCGGGCGACGCGTGAGATATTCCAGTCGTGGCGACGCAACGCATCCTGGATCATCTGTGTCTCCAGTTCGGAAACTGCCTCCTCGAGCGTCGAGCCCTGCTTTCCGACGCTGTAGCCGCCGAAACCTCCCACCGACGAAATGGTCCGAACATTCTCGAGTCCATCGAGCGGCGAAATCGGCGTTGCGCTGCGCTTGAGTTCGGCCGAAAGGCTGTCAGGCGTGATGACGTCGCCGTCCACGGCACGCGCAACGATGCGCTGGATCTCGTTGCAGAGCTGCCGGACGTTTCCTTCCCATTCGCAGACCATCAGCAGATCGATCGTCTGCGGCGTGATCGTAATTCCGCGCTTCCCGAACCGTGATGAGTAATGGTTGATGTAGTAATTGATGATCGGCGGGATCTCCGACCGCCGTTCGCGTAGCGGCGGAACACGGAGTCGGATCACGTTCAGCCGGTAATACAGGTCCTCGCGGAAACTTCCGTCGGCGACCTTGTTTTCAAGCAGCATGTTTGTCGCCGCGATCACGCGCACATCGACCTTGATCGGATTCTTTTCGCCGATCGGCTGAACTTCGCCTTCCTGCAAGAACCTGAGAAGCTTCGGCTGGACGTCGAGCGGCAGATCGCCGACCTCGTCGAGGAACAGCGTTCCGCCGTGTGCCGCGCGGATCATACCGGGCGAATCGTTAACGGCTCCCGTGAACGCTCCTTTTCGATACCCGAAGAGATGTCCCTCGGCGAGTTCCTTCGGGACGGCCGTGCAGTTGAACGGAATGAAGATCCGGTCCTTGCGGTTCGAGATCGCATGGATCGCCCGCGAAACGAGTTCCTTGCCGGTTCCCGATTCTCCGGTGACGAGCACCGTGACGTCCGACGACCTGATCTTGTAAACCTCCTCGACAAGAGC
>JAKOSS010000030.1 GCA_029777145.1 Acidobacteriota bacterium
GACGACGATCTGTCCGTCGCTCTGAACGGCGACAGCTGTTGCCTGTGACGCGCCTATTCCGAATTTGACCATCCCATCCCCGGAAAAGGTGGGATCGAGCGCGCCGTCGACTGTCAGACGGGCGACGGCGAACTGCGAATCTGAACAGGGATTGCCGCAGGTTCTTCCGGCCACGACAATTTTGCCGTCGGGCGCGATCGCCACCGCAAAGGCGGCATCGTTGATATTTCCTTCAAAGTTAACGCGAGTCCAGCCGTTCGGCGACGAGAAAGTTCTGTCGATGACACCGTCAGGATTGTGCCGGGTGATCAAAAAATCCCAGCCGGTGGGACCGTTTTGGCTAAATCCGACGGTCACGATCTTGCCGTCTGCCTGAATGGCTGTTCCATAAACCGAATCGCTTCTGGTTAATCTGGACAGAACCCGACCGCCGAAAAAGTCGGGGTCGAGGTCAGACGCAAATTGTCCGAACGCGAATGGAGCGAGTGCGATAAAAGCCGTAAGGAACGAGACGAGTTGGATTCCAGCAGTGGATCGTTTGTACATTTTCGAGATTCTCCCGGTTTATTGGATTGAGTTGCTCCGATTGATCGGTCGGCAAGCCTCGCCGGCCGACATCCGTCGTGCAAAAATTCGCTTCAATTTGTTAATGCACGAAAAGTGAGTGGTTCTTGCAATGAGGTTGAAACCGAGTAACGGGCGGTCGGGTTTTTGCGAGCCCCGGGTACTCCGTTGGGCGATATCAAAAAGTTGTTGCCCGGAATCTGGTTCTCGTTTAGAATTGTCGGTAATTTCCAACAACCTTAGCTTTTATCTGAACTCTATCGATCGACGAACCGGGGCCAGCGGGATGGATCACAAACCAGAAATTACCGAACTGCTTGTGCAGTGGAAGAACGGTGACGAACACGCGCTTGAGACGTTGATGCCGCTGGTGGAACGGGAACTGCGCCGCATCGCCAGCCGGCAGATGCGCCGTGAGAAACCCAATCACACACTTCAAACGACCGCGCTCATCAACGAAGCCTACATGAAACTCATCGGAGCGACCGATGTCGATTGGCAGAACCGGTCCCAGTTTTTTGGTATCAGCGCGAAGATCATGAGGCGAATTCTGATCCACCACGCGCGGGACGCGGCTGCGGCCAAGCGGGGTGGCGGTCAAGTTGAACATATTAACCTCGACGACGCGATCATCATTTCGGAAGAGAAATCAAAAGAACTCATTGACCTGGACGACGCTCTGCTTCGGTTGGAGAGCTTTGATCCGCTGAAAAGCCAGATCGTTGAACTCCGCTTCTTCAGCGGCATGAACATCGACGAAACCGCCGCCGTGATCGGAATGTCACCATCGAGCGTTTCACACCATTGGAGATTGGCCCGGGCGTGGCTGAAAAAAGAGATGGATTCCTGAATTTCCTTCACATCATCTGAGTGATTTTCGGGCATTAATACAACGAGACGATTTTTGCGATGCAGAAAGATAACTGGCCAAAAATCGAGGCGATCTTCACCGAGGCGGTCAATTTGCCGTCATCGGAACGGAATAGGTTCGTTGAGGACGCCTGCGGGCACAATCGCGGTTTGATCGCCGAAGTGTTGGCGTTGATCGAGGCCGATGAAAAGGGTCACAGTATCCTCGACGACAAGGTCTTCACGCTAGGACTCGGACTGATGGAGAGCGACGACCTGCTGTGCCGCGAATCCGAATTCGCGTTCTATCGGATCATCAAACTTCTCGGTCGAGGCGGTATGGGTGCCGTCTATCTCGCAAGGGACAGCCGGCTTGAACGGCCCGTAGCGCTGAAAATGCTTCCGTCGTCCCTCGGCGATCACTACGAAGGTGTCAAGCGTTTTCGTCAGGAAGCGTTATCGGCCTCGTCGATCTCGCATCCGAATGTCGCGCATATTTACGAATTCGGAGAAGTTGACGGTCGGTTCTTCCTCGCCATGGAGTACGTCGAAGGCCGTACGCTGCGCGAACACTTGCGTGATAATCCGCCCGATCTGCGAACTGCACTTCAGATCGTGATCCAGATCGCCGACGCCCTTTCGGAAACTCACCGCAAAGGCATCATCCATCGCGACATAAAGCCGGAGAACATAATCGTTTCAGATCGCGGGCGGGCGAAGATCCTCGATTTCGGGGTTTCCAAGATCGTCGGTTGGAATTCGGCTGATGGAGTTCTGGTCAGCGATAAGGATTCACTCGTCGAAACGCTGCCGGGCGTCGTAATGGGAACTATCGGCTACATGTCTCCGGAGCAACTTCGAAACGAGCCGGCTGATTATGCTGCGGACGTCTGGAGCGCCGGAGTTGTCCTTTTCGAGATGATTACCGGTCGGAAGCCATTCGTCGGCGAAATTGCGGCGGACGTACGTCGGGCGGTGCTTTCGTCAGAACGCGAAAGTCTTCCAAAGATCGCAAACGACGAAAACAGTCAAGCCCTTCTTGAGAACATAGTCGAGCGGGCACTTGCCGAGGACCGAAGCAAACGGTTCGGATCGGCCGGAGAATTTCGTGATGCCGCGCGGGAGTTGCTTTTCCATATCGAGCACGGCGTCGGATCATCCGGCGGGCATCAGACCTTTGAAGGCCTTGTTCCGGATACCGGCTCCAACCGATCGACGACCGGACAGACTCTTGCGTCGACTGACCCGATCGCCGGCCGCCGGCGCATCTC
>JAKOSS010000330.1 GCA_029777145.1 Acidobacteriota bacterium
AACGCCCGATAACAAAATCCCTAGATACTTCATCAAATGATCCTTACAGTCTTAATTCCGGCGGAGGGCAGTTCTAGCCGTAACGTAAAGTTTTAGCACAAAAGCAATAAACGGAAAAACACAACGGGGCGAAAACACTGTTACGGCACGAATATGCCGGGAACGGCGACGTCACCCGGCTGACCGAATTGCTGAGCGCGGAATCCGATCGCCGATCCGAGGTAGTACCAGACCGCCGTCGATGGCCGAAAGACCGCGATATCGCGTTTTCCATCGCCGTCAAAATCGGCGCCCAGCGGGATGTCGTCAGAAAGCCCGAACTGCGTCGCATAGAAGCCGGACGAACTTCGCTGCTGATACCAGATGCGGTCAGACGGCCGGAAAACGCAAAGGTCAGCCTTCCCGTCGCCGTCAAAGTCGCCGGGATCCGGTCGGTCACCGGCGAGTCCGAATTTCTCGATCCGAACCGTTGCCGAAGCGCTGTTGGCGATGTACCAGTTGCCTTCACCGGGTCGGAAGACGGCGAGGTCGGACTTCCCGTCACCGTCGAAATCGGCCGGTACCGGAAGATCACCGGACAATCCGAAGTGTTCGATGGTGACGTGCGAATCCGAACTGCGGATCGCGTACCAGTTTCCGTCCGAAGGCCGGAAGACGGCGATCTCAGCCTTCCCGTCGCCGTCGAAATCGGCCGGAACCGCCCGATCGTCGGTCAATCCGAAGTTCACGGCGCGAACCAATCCGCTCCCGCTTTCGAGAACGAACCAAACGCGCGACGACGGCCTGAAAACCGCGAGATCCGTCCGCCCGTCGCCGTCATAATCGGCGTTCACCGGAACATCGCCGACGCTTCCCCAAAAACCGTTGAAAGGCGCCGAGTCCGAACTCCGAAGAACGAAGTAGTCAGGTTGATCCGGCGCATCGCTCGGACGGAATACGCTGAGATCGCTTTTCCCGTCGCCGTCGAAATCGAACGGAGCACGTCGCGCGGACGTCTCGCAATCGCAAACCGAACCGTCCGAGACGACCAGATCGTCAATGAACTGGCCGGTTCGGAATGTGCCGATGTCGGTACCGATCCGCCATCTCAGCCGGACGGATTGGCTGGCCGCGGATGCCGGAAGTCGGACTTTCGAAGTGATGAACTCGGAAACGGCGTTGGGTCCGCTGCGGCCCGACCAACCGCGACGACCCGCGAGCGGATTCGAACAACAGGAGTCAATGACGCCGTCGTAACCACCCGAAAGGAAAACGCCGCCGGCAACCTCGATATCTGTCCAATCCGCGTCGCCGAGCTTAATCTCGAGAACCGAGCCGTCGTAAAGCCGGTTACGGAGAAAGGTCGTTTCAAGCTCGTACCAATTGCGGAACTGAAGCGTCGCATTCGCTGTCGTCACCTGAAACGGCGGCGAAACGAGTTCGTTCAATCCGACCTGATTCGGATCCGGAGAGAACGCCGAGTTCGGAGCCGACTGGATCTGGGTTGTTGAAGTCGTCCAATTCTGCTGTCCGCCAGTCGCCGATGTCGTCCAACCGGACGGCAGGTCGGGCGCGGTGACCGAATCAAAGTTCTCGGAGAACGCGATCCGCGCGCGGCCGGTCTTGATGACGATCGAAGCGTTCTCAAGCGGTTTGCCTGAATCGCTGAGTTGAAAAGTCAAAGTGATCTCGTCGCCGCAATTCAATTCGGGTGACGCCGTGAATGTGAACGGCCTTGAAACGCCCGGTCCGTTCGCCGGCATCGAACCGTAATTCTGCGCCGGGCCCGGATTCGTGACTCCGCCGGTCGGCAGCAGCGTGGCTGTCAGATCCGAAGCGTCCGCCGCCCCGGTATTTCTGAACGGAACGTCGATGGTGACCGTCTCGCCGGGCTCGATCGACTTGTCTGCGGCACAACTCTCGGCGACAAGATCCCAACCGTCGTTCTCGAGGATCGCAACCGGGACCAGCGCGAAATTTTCCGTCACCGAACCGGATCCTGGAATGGTGACATCGCGCGTTTCGGTACGATAGCCGTGCGCCGAAGCCGCGATCGACGCGGTTCCGCCCGACGGTACGAGAAGATTCGAGTAGTTTCCCGACTGATCGGTTTGTCTCAGGAAGACCGAATCGACCGCGACGGTCGCGCCGGCGATCGGCGTCGCGTTATTCGCGTCGGTTACCGTGCCGTTGAACGATACGCGTGCGGCATCATCACATTCGGCGAACCTGAACTTGCCGACCCGTGTGAGCCACCCGAAGTCGCTCGTATCCTGACTCTCGAGCGTGTAGTACTCGTTCGTCGCCCAGAAATCGCAGTCGTTGACAGGATCGACGGCGAGTCCGCTGTAATCTCCCCAACGAAAACCGAACGCTTTCTGGACGCCCGTGCCGACGATCAACTCGCTTTCCTGACGGAGCGTTCCGGGCGGATCGAACGGGGTCCGGCCGGTGTAGATTATCGAAGGCTGCTTTTTCTCATTGCTGGTGCTGTACGCGATCGCCAGATCACCGCGATGATCGATCGCCGCCGCGCCCATGAATCTGGAAGTCTCGGCCGAACCGATCGTCACCGCTTCGTTGACGGCAAAAGCGGCCGTGATCGGAGTTCGGCGAAGTTCGTAAAGTCGGACGCCCGCCCGATATGTTTGGTCCGACGGGGTCACGCGAACCGTCTGATTGAATACGAGTGAATCAAACGCGCCGGAGTTTCGATACGCGACGCGGTACATCAGCCGATCGCTCTGTGAGTCGAGCTTTTCACCCGGAGGCGGCTGCGCGATGTCGTCTCGTCCGGCGGGGCTCGTCGGATCGAACGAAGCGACGTTGATCGGACTCTCCGCTCTTTCCGAAAATGTGGAATTCTCGGGAGCGGCAAAGTCGGCATTCAATTCAAAAAGTCGGATTGAATCGTTCGCATCGCCGTATTCCGTCGCCGAGTATCCGACGAAGATCCCGGGAGCACCGTCCGGCGCCGGACGCAGACCGTCGATATCAGCCGGAAGCAGACCGCCGATCCGCAGCGTCGTCGGCGATGCAAGATCAAAGTAAACGTATCCCGCGCCCGGATCTCCGCTCAGAAGCTTCGTGCGATCGAACGCAAAGACGCCGCTTCCCGCGTAATCTCCGCCGAGAAATTCATCCGTCGACATCAGATACGAGTTGTTCCAGACACCGAGCTTGGCGTAGTCGTTCAGCTTCACGTTCGGCATCACGAACTCGTACAGAAAGTACTCGCCGGTCGGGTCCGACGTCTTTGAAACGGCGATCATCTGCCGGAACGGCGGTGCCTGTGTGCAGAACTGGCTGAGGATCCATCGATCCGACAGGGGATCGAATAGGACGTTCGGATCGCCGTCGTTCCGGGTCGAACATGGTGTTCCGAGCGGCGCGAACAAAGTGCTCATCTTGAACGGCGGTGTCAACGCATTGCCGGATTTGTCGAAAACGCGGACCAGCAGATTCACAGCCTGGACATAATGTCCAAATCCAACGTCTCCAACGGTGTCGGGCGGCAACACCCGGAATCCATATGCGGCGGCGTTGTCGTCCGAATTCAATCCCTCGAACGACAATGACGGGGTCGGCACCGGTACCCCGAGAAACGAACCGGGAACCGTCGGCGGGTCGGGAGCAAGACCTTCGATCTGCTTGCGAAACGGAATTCTGTTCGGTATTTCACGCGCCTTTTGATCGGCCGTTTTTTTTGAAGTGGATGTGCCGTCGGGGACCGCCGGGGCGAAGCTCGAAACAGGTCTCGATACCGCGAAGGAGGCCGGCCTGACAAATTGCGGCCGAAGCTCGCTGAAATGTTGTTGCTTGTGGCCCGTCGCCGTCTGCAGCGCGAAGCACAGCGAGACGATTGCTCCGAAGATCAGCAGAAAGGTAACGCGCGGCCAATTCATAAACGAAACTGTTCCAAGAATAGCATCGAACACGATTTCGGCAACAGAAGTCGATTCGTTAAAAAATCTCTTGATTTGTACAACAATGTTGTTATATCCTTTCAAAGTGTTTGTCACCCGACAAACGCAGTCCTACCTAGAGTTTGCCACCCGCAGTCCGGCTTCTCCAGCAAAATCCAATCTACTCGAGTTTCTGTGCCATATCTGTTGTTGGTGCCCCTTGAGTCCCCGTCTCTATTATGTTCAACACGCGAATCGTCAGACTTCTCTTCGTCATTCTTGGTGCGTTCACGCTTTTTGCGATCGCATTCGTCAATTCAACCCAACCGATCAACGCTGCCGGCGTTATTTCAGGAACTGTTTATGTTGACTACAACATGAACGGAGCCCGCGACACCGGCGGTACGCAGCCGAACTACGCGGTCGATTCCGGCGTTTCCGGCGTCACCGTCACGGTGATCGCGGCAAACGGTGCGACGAAGTCCGCGATCACGGCGGCGAACGGCTCGTACAGCATCGACACTTCCGCCGCTCCCGCACTTCCGTCCGGACCATACCGCGTCGAATTCACGAATTTTCCGGCCGGTTATTATCCGAGCGCCGTCGGGACCAACAACTCGACGACCGTTCGATTCACCGACGGTCCGGCCAGCGGCGTTGATCTGGGAATCCTCAAACCGCGTGACTACAGCCAGAATATTCCGTTTCTGATGACTCAGGTTTACAACGTCGGTCCGGGCGGAGCGGTCGATACCATTGTCCGCTTCCCGTACAACTACTCGGACGAACTCGACGGACGACTGAACAGCGTTGACGCCACAAACTGGACCACGGCACCGTCGCGGACATCGTCGTTGGCGCCGACAGGATTGGCATACGTCGACGATGTCGGCTCAACCTTCGGCCTGACCTGGAACAATCGCACGAACAATGCGTATGCCTCTGCATATCTCAAGCGCGGCGCCCGATTCGGCGACCTTGGCAGCGAGAGCACAGGCGCGATCTACGTTATCTCGAACGCGACCGGCGCGACCCCGGCTCCCAGCCTTTACGTTGATCTGAACGCCGTTTTCGGTGCCGGAACCGCGGGAGCGAACACACATCCGGTGGCATCGACGGCCGACTGGACGGCTGACAACGCGACGATCGCGCAGGTCGGAAAACGATCCCTCGGCGGTTTGAAGCTTTCAGCTGACGGATCCTATCTGTTTACCGTCAATCTCGCGGACAAGCGGCTTTACCGGATTCCGACGAGCGGTCCTCTCAATTCGACGACGATCACGCGTTACGACATCCCGACCAGCGGACTCACGACCGGCGGCGGTACCTGCGCCGCGGCAGACGTCCGACCGTTCGGACTCGGCCGCGATTCATCCGGCCAGATCTATGTCGGCGGCGTTTGTTCGGCAGAATCCGAAGCCGCGGATACGAAGGTCCACGCATTCGTGTGGCAATTCGACGGTTCGGGATTCACGCTCGTCGCCAACCGCAGTCTGACATTCACTCGTTATGCCGCCGCCGCCGAGGATCGCACCTGGCAGCGCTGGCAGAGCACGACCGGCTCGATCGCACAGCCGGAACCGATGCTGACGGACATCGAATTCAACGGCAGCGACATGGTTCTCGGATTCCGCGACCGTTACGGCGATCAGGTTGTTCTTCCGGATTACACGCGCGGCTACGGCGATATCATGCGGGCCTGCTACAACGGCAGCACGTGGGACTTCGAAAACAACGGCAGCTGCGGCGGCGTTACCGCCGGCGGACCCGGAACGAACGAAGGCCCGGGCGGCGGCGAGTATTACGCCGATCTTAATGGTGACAACCGCGAAGAAGGCGCTTGGGGCGGATTGGTTCAGGTTCCCGGCTTCAATCACGTGGTAAGCACATTCTACGATCCGGTCACTTACAATTCGGCCGGAACCCGCGTCAACAACTACTACACCGGCGGCGTTCAGCGCTACAGCAATTCGACCGGCCTGATGCTCGGCGCGTACGACGTTTATCTCGACGCCGATCTCGGAAACTTCGGCAAAGCCAACGGAGGCGGTGATGTTGAGGTCCTGAACGACGAAGCACCGGTCCAGATCGGAAACCGGGTTTGGAACGATGCCGACTTCGACGGTATCCAGGACGGAAACGAGCCCGGGATACAGAACGTCACCGTTCAGCTTTGGGAAGACACGGACAATGACAATTCAGCCGACACGCTCGTCGGAACCGCGACGACCGACGCCAACGGAAACTACATCTTCGGCGGTCCGTCAAACTCCAATCTGAGCCTGCCGTGCGGCGGTCCGGTCGATGTTCGCGTGGCGGCTTCTGCCGACGATGCCGAAGAGAACATGAGCAACAATACGGTAACGACGAACAACAACGATCTCGAACTCTCGGCCGACGGCGCGACGATACAGCAGGTCGGAATGCGTTGGAACTCGATCGCGATCCCGCAGGGAGCGACGATCACCAGTGCGTACATCGAATTCGACCCACGCTCGCAGGGCGGTGTGACAGGCGCCGGAACGCCGACGATCACCTTCAAAGGACAGGCCTCTGACAACGCCCCAACGTTTACGACTGGCGCTTCAAACGTCAGCAGCCGCGCCAAGACGTCCGCGTCCGCCAGTTGGTCACCGGGCGCCTGGACCGCCGGCACGCTGTATCAGACGAGCGACATTTCGGCCGTCATTCAGGAGATCGTCAATCGTCCCGGTTGGACGAGCGGAAACTCGCTCGCCATCATCACGGACAGCGGTGTCGCCAACAACTACCGCCGCGCTTTCTCGTGGGACGGCAGTTCGACGACCGCACCGAGGCTCGTGGTCAACTATTCGTGCGGAGCTCCGCTCAAAAAGAACCGGCGCTACGAAGTGAGAATTCCCTCGTCGAACTTCGTTTCGGGCGCCGCGCTCGAAAGCCGCAGCCTTTCGCCGGCGAACAACGACGGATCGGCGAACGGCGACTCGCGCGATTCGGACGGCACGCCGTATCTTGGCGGCGCGTACGTCTCGTTGCTGACCGGTTCGGCCGGACAGAATGATCACACGTACGACTTCGGATTCTATCTGACACCGACCGCGGCGAACGTTTCCCTCGGCGGTCAGATCCTGACCAAGGACGGAAACGGGATCAGAAACGTCGTCGTGACGCTGACCGAAGCCAACGGATCGTCCCGTTCAGTGACGACCGGTTCCTTCGGAAGATACTTTTTCAACGACATTCAGGTCGGCCAGCCGGTTGTCGTCAGCGTTTCGGCAAAACGCTTTGTTTTCAAACCTGACACGCGAGTGATCAATCTTGAGGACAATGCGGTTGGAATCGACTTTTACGGAAGTTCTCGTTAACTGTCGAACTTAACCTTGAATGGAAGACGGTCGTTTTTTTGACGACCGTTTTCTTTTTGCGACCGATCGCTTGCTATCATCAACAGCGATGTATTTGGAATTGGCGATATTCACGGTCGTGCTCAGCATCGACTCTTTCACGGCGGCGCTTGCGCTCGGTTTTCGGCATTTCAGCGCCCGGCGGGCGTTCGTTTTTGCGCTGAGTTCCGGAGTTTCCGAAGGCGCCGCAACGGCGATCGGTTTCGGACTCGGTTCCCTGGCGCAGAAGCTGATCGCGGACTACGACCATTGGGTCGCGTTCGGTCTGCTGACGGCAGTCGGACTCCACATGTGTTACGCGGCCGTGACCGACCGGCACTCGTCGGACGAGGATTCCGAGGAGCCGAAGACGCATGGCCTGCTCAAGATCATCTTCGTATCGGCCGTGACAAGCATTGACGCGCTCGGTGTCGGTGTTTCTCTCGGACTCGTCGACAAGCCGATCGTGTTCTACTCGCTGCTTATCGGCGCGGGCGCGTTCGCGGCAACATATCTCGGGTTGTTCCTGGCAAAGAAGATCTCGGGAACATTCAGCGGAAAGATCGAGTTCGCGGGCGGGGTGGTTTTGATCCTGCTGGGGATCAAGATGCTCTCGATATGAGAAGAGGACGCCGGCGCGTCCTCTCAAACTCAAACTCCCAACATCCTTTTCAATTGCGGATCGATCCCGTACTTCTTGTAATACTCGGATCGCTGGCCCGCCAGCGCCGTAAGTTTCTGTCCGGTGAAACGATGGACCTCGCGGAATTTCGGATGAGCCGCGAGTTTGTCGAGGATCTTCCGAAGCGCTTCCATCACGCCCGCAACGAACATCTTCGCTGACGGCATATCGGCGACGGAGATCCTGCCTTTCTCATAATCCAGCGACATCAGGAACGGGTAATCCGCGCAAATCTCCATGCAGGCCTTTTGATAGGCACCGGCAAAGTTGAGTTTGGCCATCGAGAGAGCGCGATCGGCGGTGCCGAGAAGTTCGCCGACCAACTTCAAAAGGAACTTCGCTTCTTCCGGAGAAAGCGACTTTTGTTTGGCCTTTGCCTCGACGTGGTTCGAAAACTCGAACGGCAGATTCGGCAAAGACGGTTTTGCCGGCTGCTGGATCGGTTCGGCGATCGAATGCGCGATGTTGCCGTTGCCGAAAAGATCGATCGGAGCCGGCGATCCGTTTGACGCCGCGGACGCCTTCGGCAACGGAGCGATTTCGACGTCGTCAAAGACCTCGACGACCGGTTCGATCTCCGCGACGTTCTGGAAAACGTTGATGATCCCGCCCGGTTCACGCGATCTGATCAAAATTCGCTGCAGCGCTTCATCGCCTTCCGCGACACGTCCGGCGATCTGGTCGTACTCTCGCACGCTCATCTGATTTTCGGCCGACAGAAAGATGTCTGCCTCATATCCGCTGAGTTCGATCCGGACCCTTCCGGCGAACTGGCGGCGACGCAAATAACGGATCAACGCGGGCAGGTTTACAAACGACGTATCTAGATTTTCGTGTATCGGACGGCTTTTCATTTCGATGCAAAAAATGGTTCGATTCCGGCTCTTTGGAAGCACTTTCGCCGCAAGTAAAAAATACTAATAAGCAGTGGTTTCCATTGCAACTTTTGCCGAATTCGGTCAAAATTCGCACAGTTCACACCAAAACACGCCGGAATCTACAACAATATGAATCTTTTTCGGACAAAATCCATTTCCCAGATTCAGTCGGACGCGGCTGC
>JAKOSS010000331.1 GCA_029777145.1 Acidobacteriota bacterium
ACGAGCATCGACAATGTCGATCGCGTCGCCGACATCTGCGAACGGAACGGGATCTTTCTTCACGTTGATGCGGCGTATTCGGGCTCGGCGGCGATCGTTCCGGAATTTCAGTCTTATTTCAAAGGTTGGGAACGCGCGGACACGATCGTCATGAACCCGCACAAATGGCTTTTCACGCCGTTCGATCTTTCGGTTCTGTATATTAAGGATTTAGATCTTTTGAAGCGGACGTTCTCGCTTGTCGCGGAATATCTGAAGGTGACTGAAACCGTAATGAACCAGATGGATTACGGGATTCAACTCGGACGACGATTCCGGTCGCTGAAACTCTGGTTCGTGATGCGATATTTCGGTCGTGAAGGGCTGATCGGACGCATCCGCGAGCATTGCCGTCTGGCGAGAGAGTTCGCGAACTGGGTCGACGACGATCCTAATTTCGAGATGATGGCGCCGGTGCCGTTCGCGCTTGTGTGCTTTCGCGCCTGCCCGGCCGGAGTCGAGGATCTGAACGCATTGAACGAGAGGATCATGAACGAGATCAACTCTTCGGGCGAGGCTTACCTTTCGCATACCATGCTCAACGGCAAGTTCACGCTGCGGCTATCGGTCGGCAGCATCCGTGTTGAAGAACGGCATTTAACGAAAGTGTGGGAGATCTTGAAGTCGAAAGTTTGAATTCCTTGGCGATCTTTGCGAGCTTTGCGTGAGATAACTGCTTTGGATGATTCCAACTGGCCGGAACGCGCAGTCTATTTCTCACGCGGAGAGCGCGGAGTTCGCGAAGGATCTTGGCGTGCTTTGCGAACGTTGCGTGAGATCAGATCCTTGGCAATCTCGAGCCTTCGGGACATCGATAGTTATTTCTCACGCGGGGATCGCGGAGTTCGCAGAGGTTCCTTAGCGGTCCTTGCAGGATTTGCGTTAGATCAAAACCTTGGCAATCGCGAGCCTTCAGGACATCAGTAGCTATTTCTCACGCGGAGACCGTGGAGTTCGCGATGAAACTTGGATTACAAACGCAACTGATTTATCATTCCCGAAAACTCACCGTCCGAAGCGTTTCGGACTTACTCACAGCATCTGGACAATCCTGACTCAACAGGATCAAAACTCACAACTCTATGCATGAAAATGAAATTGCTACGGCAGTCGTCGACTGCGCATTGAAGGTTCACAAGGCTCTCGGCCCAGGCCTCTTGGAATCGGTTTACAGGTCAGCGCTTGCGTACGAACTCAGAAAACTCGGCTATCGGGTCGAAATCGAAAAGAAGATACCCGGAAGGTACGAAGACGTCTATCTGAATTTGGTCTTCTACGCCGACATTCTGATCGAGAAAAAGGTAATTGTTGAAACCAAATCGATCGACGCCATTCATCCAATTCATCCAATGGTGCTTCTGACATATCTCCGTATGGCTGATCTTAGGCTTGGAATACTCATCAATTTCAAAACCGAACTGCTCAAGCACGGACTAAAACGCGTCGTCAACAATCTCTGACCCCAGACTTGATTTTGACGCGCCCGAAAATTAGCGTTGAATCGTGCATTTCGTTAAAGAATCGATCATTAAGGCGACTCCCGACGAGGTGTTCGCGTTTCACGAACGGCCCGACGCGATCGAACTGCTTGTCCCGCCGTGGGAGAACGCGACCGTTGTCCAAAAAGCCGAGATCTCGAAGATCGGATCGCAAGCGATCATCGAGACGCGTCTGTTCGGTCTTTTTCCGGTCCGTTGGATCGCCGAGCACACGGCGTACGATCCGCCGCGGATGTTCGAAGACGTTCAGATCTCTGGACCGTTCAAATCGTGGCGTCACAAGCACATCGTCGAGCCGCATCCGAACGGAGCGATCCTTCGTGACGAGATCGAGTTTGAACCGCCGATGTGGTTCCTCGGCCGTATCGCCGCACCCTTCGCGGTAATCCCGAAGCTGACAAAGATGTTCGACTTTCGCCATGATGTCACCAAACGCGAATGCGAACGACCGTAACGACTAAATTCCAAGTCAAAAAAGAATTCTTCGCCGCCCTGAATGCTTCAACGGATCATTTTCCTTATAATTTGAAACGATGCTGACACACATCGTCTGTTGGAAATACAAGGCGGAGACTACCGCCGAGCGGCGCGCGGACCATATTGCGAAGCTTCGCGCGTTGCCGTCGATCATTCCCGATATCTTAAGCTTCGAGGTCGGATCCGACATCCTGCACCTCGAACGATCGTTCGACACAGGACTGGTCGCGACTTATCCCGACCGCGCGGCGCTCGATTTCTATACCGATCACGCCGAACACCAAAAAGTCGCGGCGCTCGGAAAGGAGATCGCAGAACGCGTCGTGTCGGTCGATTTCATTAGTTGAACGCATGAAACGCTGGAAGAAGATATTGTTGGCACTGCTCGCGATCCTCGTGATCGTGCAGTTGCCGTATATCTACCGGCGCTACCGGATCGGCCAACGCGCGGAACTTATCCAAACCCTCAACGGGCAACGAACCGCGAGAAAGGATCCTGAATTCGACGAATACAAGGGGATCATTCATGCACATACGTCGCTAGGCGGCCATTCTACGGGAAACTTCGACGAATTGATCGAAGGCGCGTCCGCGAACGGACTCGACTTCGTCGTCATGACCGAACATACGTCGGCCGATTACGATACGGCGGCGCTGACTTTGAATGGCGTCTACAAAAAAGTACTGTTCATCGGCGGAAACGAAGCGGACACGATCAGCGGCGATCGCTTTCTGATGATCGACGGCGGCAAGGAAATGTTCGCCGACGCGAAGCTCGAGACGCCTCAGTTCCTCGAGAAATATCACGCCCAAGGCAAGCTTGCGCTGATCACGTATCCGGACCGTTTCAAGTCGTGGGATTCCGACTTCGATGGCGTCGAGGTCTTCAGCCTTCACACGAACGCGAAACGCAACACGCGGATCCTGACGATCCCGGACATGATCTGGTCGTTTCCCTCGTATCCGGGATTGACGCTCGCTGAGAACTTCCGCCGGCCGGACGCGGATCTGGCGCAGTACGACGCGGTCGCGGCGAAACGGCCGGTCACGCTTTTCGCCGGCACCGACGCGCACTCGAACATCGGATTTCACGTCTTCGGCGACGACGCCGGAAACAAGATCATCAATCTGAAGATCGATCGGTACGCGACCACGTTCGGGATCGTCCGCGCGCATATTCTGCTTGAGCACGGTAAACCGCTGACGCGCGAAGCAGTGATCGAAGCGTTCAGAAAGGGACGCGTTTTCGTCGGATTCGATGTCGCCGGCGATACAAGCGGGTTCGATTTCCATGCGGAATCAGGCGAATCGAGATTTCGAATGGGCGAAACGATCGAAATGAAAGACGGGATCAGACTTAGAGCTTCGGCGCCGCTTCCGGCCCGTTTTGTTGTCTTCCGCGACGGTGCGAAAGTTTATGAATCGGGTACCCAGGCGGAAGTGGAATTTGAGGTGAAGGATCGGGGAGCGTATCGCGTGGAGGTTTACCGCGACGACCTGGGATCCGCGTTCACGGTCGCGCCGTGGATCTACTCGAACCCGATCTACGTCCGATAGCAATTCTTTCGTCGCGGCAAACTAAACAAAGTAGCTGAACATCCTAAACACACTAAAAAGATTTTCTGACGGTTACGGATCAATGATTACGAGTCTAAAATTTTCGGCGCATCGGCTTATCGGGATCGGTGTGTTTCTAGTTATCGCCACGATGGCGGCGTTCGGCCAGCAGATTCAGCGGACTGAGTTCGACGTGACGAATTACACGATGGACGTTCAACTCTCGCCGAACGAGAACAAACTGTCGGCGACCGTCGATGTTTCGTTCGTTCCGAAATCCGAAACACGCAATGTGGCGTTCGAACTGAATGGATCGCTCGTCGTGGACAGCATCTCGCGGGTCAATGCGGCCGTAACGCCGATCGCGCCGGTGACGCCCGCTCCGAAGACAAAAGCCACCACGAAGCCCGCGGCGAACGCGAACCCGGTGACCTTCATTCAGGACCGCGTCGGCGTGTCCGATCTCGGGCCGAGCGTCAAGGTCGATCTCGGCGAAATGGTGCCCGCCGGTACCAATGTAACCCTGAGATTCAAATACTACGGCGTGCTGGTGACGGCTGAAGGCGGACCGTTGCTGACGAAACGGCTCGCGTATGTCGGCGTCGAGAACGGCTATCTGATGTATGCGGCACGCTGGTTCCCGTTCCACAATTACGCCGCCGACTTTGCGACGAGCGACATCACGATCTCGATTCCAACCGGTTACACCATCACCGGCTTCAGCGATCAGCCGGTTACTACGACCGGCGGCAAGCAGCGATTTACGCAGTCCAAGCCGGGGCTGATCGGCAACTTTGCCTATGATCGCTACACGGCCAAAACACTGCGGTTCGGTGCGTTCGAATTCCAGTTCTACACCAAAGCGGCCAACGAACAGCTTGTCGCGCAATATGGAGAAACGCTCGGCCGCGCTTACGATTTTTATTCGAAACGTTACGGAAACCCTGACAGCGGCAAGAAACTGATCATTGCTCAGATCGACGACG
>JAKOSS010000332.1 GCA_029777145.1 Acidobacteriota bacterium
GCCGTCGAGAACGTTCTGCGCGTTTCGGACTACACGATGCGCGAATATGTCGCCGGCGACGGCCGGATCGCGAATATCTACGTCGGCTATTATTCGACTCAGCGAACCGGCGCGACCTACCATAGTCCGCAGAACTGCCTGCCCGGCGCGGGCTGGGTGATGAGCGATCCGGAACTCGTCGAGATCCCGCGCGGCGACGGAACGAATTTTACGGCCAACCGCTACATCATCGAGAACGGGCCGTATCGCGAGATAATGATCTACTGGTATCAGGGCCGCGGCCGGACCGAGGCGAGCGAGTACCGCGACAAGTTCAACACCGTCTGGGACAGCGTCCTCAAACGGCGCACCGACGCCGCGCTGGTCCGTGTCATGACGTCCGCCGGATCCGACGTCGAAGGTTCCACGAAACGCGCCGTCGACCTCTCGTCGCTCGTCTCCGGAAGACTCTCCGAATACGTTCCCGACTAAAACCTGACGAAGCTGTTAACGCCGGCCTTCCGCCGTTTCGCGGGCCGTGCGGTCTGTGATATGCTTCGCCTCTGCCCCACATGAAAGAAGACGACCGATTCCGTGTTTCGAGGACGACGTTTTGTCGTGCGCGGAATCGCCGTAAAGGAAGAATTTTCTGAAATCGCGCCCCGATTGCAATTTCTTCCAGATGCCGGCCAACGGTCGGTAAAGCTTTGATAATTAAGGTTTCCCGGATTTCCAAGCGAATGCCCCGTAAGGAAGATCGGACAGATAAGCGAATCGTTGGTTCATGCCCGGACGATCGATCGCGGGTCACGGTTGAAACCGCTCAAAACAAAATGCGATTGAGAGAGTGCCATATTTTTTCGCCCCGTTTTGCCGTCTTTACGGCCGCCATCCTTTTGCTTCTTTCCCTTACTTCGTGTACGGGATCACGAGACAAGCATTTGTCGCTCGGCGAACAGTTCCTTCAACAACGAAAGTTTCACGAAGCGCTGATGGAGTTCCGCATCGCCGCGGAGATCGATCACGAATCTTCGCAGGCTTACTGGGGACTCGCCCGCGCCCATGAAAAGCTGGGCAATTTCAGCGACACCATCGACGCGCTCCGCAAGTCAACGCAGCTCGCTCCGGCGGATATTCCGGCAAAGGTGAAGCTCGGAAGCTATTTTCTTCTGGTTCAGCCGCCGATGGTCGATGAAGCGGACGGACTTGTCAGTGACGTACTCGCGCTCGATCCGAATTCGATCGACGGGCGGATTCTTCAGGCGTCAGTAATGGCGGTCCGAAACAAGCCGGAACAAGAGGTTGTGAGCGCATTGGACTTTGCTATCGGTCTCGACAGCTCGCGGCCCGATTCGTACATCTCGAAAGCGCGCTACTTCATGTCGCTCGACAAGGCCCAAGCGGCCGAAGACGAGATCAAGAAGGCGATTGCGGCGAAATCCGATTCCGCGCTTGGATGGATTGAGTACGGACAATTTCTCGGTTACGCAAACCGCTCGAACGAGGCCGAAGAGAAGTTCCTGAAAGCAATCGAGATCGAACCTTCGAACATCGATGCCCACGAGGCGATCGCCGACTTTTACACCGACGCCAGACAATTCGATAAGGCTGAGAAGGTCCTGCGCGACGTCGTCCAAATGCTCGGAAACAGTGCGGAGAGTCGTGTCGAACTCGCGGACTTCTTTACGCGGACGGGCCGGTCGGACGAGGCGATCGGTATCTTGGACCATATCATCTCCGAAAATTCCGAGTTCGTCAGGGCTCGTTACCGACTTGCGGAGATCCGAATGGATCGCCGTGAGTACGACAAAGTGAACGAGCAACTATCGGAACTCCTTGCGTTGAACGACCGCGATTCCGAAGCGCTGATGCTGAGGGCACGTTTGGCGGTCGCTCAGAACAGACCGGCTGACGCGATAACGGATCTTGACGAAGTTCTCAAGACGTCAACAACCGATAAGGACGCGTTGTCACTGATGGTCGAAGCGCGCCTGGCAGCCGGACAATCCGAACAGGCGCGGGCGTTTATCGGCGATCTCGAACGATTTCACCCGAATTTTCTTAAAACGAACCTGCTGAAGATCCAGGCAGCGTTTGCCGACGGCGATTACGACGCGGCGTTCAGACTTTCAGATTCACTTTTCAAGACGGCGAACGGGACAGTCGCGACAAACCGCGCGATGTCGCGGGAGATCTCAGAACTCAAGTTTCGGGCGTTGTCGGCCCGTGGGTTGGCGAATCTTGATCTTGGCAAGTTGCCTGAGGCACGCGCCGATCTGACCGAGATCCAGAAGTCGGCCCCGCGTTCGGCGGCAGCTCTCGTGAATCTCGCGAAAGTTGCAACGGCCGAAAAATCCTACGACGAAAGCCTCAGGCTTTACGATCAGGCGCTGGCGATCGACGCGCGGAATTATGACGCGTTGAGCGGATCTGTCGCGGTTTTCAACCGGCTGAAGAAGTTCGCGGAATCGCATGCGAAAGTCGATTCGGCGCTGGCGAACGGCGGCGACTCGTCCGAAACGGCGGCCGGACTCCATTATCTGAAAGCGGACATTTTTATCGCCGAGGGCAAGACCGGGAATGCCGAGGCTGAACTCAAACGTGCGATCGAGATCGATCCCGCGTACTTGCCGGCATATTCGTCGTACGCCGCGATCCTCGTCGATCGCGGGCAAACCGACGCCGCGCTCGAACAATACCGGGCGGCGAACGCAAAGGCCGAATCGCCCGCGGTTTACACGCTGATCGGGATCCTCGAAGAATCGCGCGAAAAATTCGCCGAAGCCGAACAAAACTACCGGAAGGCGCTTGAACTCGCTCCCGGATCGCCGATCGCCGCGAACAATCTTGCATGGCTCATTGCGGACCGCGGCCAGGGGAATCTCGACGAGGCGCTGACACTTTCGCAGCAGGTCGTCAACAAGTATTCAAGGACGGCGGGCTATTTCGATACGCTCGGATGGGTTTACTACAAGAAGGGTTTGTTCTCGCCGGCGGTTGAACAGTTCAAAAAGGCGGTCGCCCTCGATGATGCCGATGCGAAACGCACCGGCGCCGAGCCGAATTCCGCATATCGGCTGCGGCTCGCGACGGCCCTGGCGTCGTCCGGCGACAAGGATTCGGCCCGGCGTGAAGCCGAGGCATCGCTTCGCAATCCGACCGGTTTGTCGGATCAGGAAGCGCAGAGCGCAAAAACGCTGCTGGCAAATCTTTAGCGCTCGGGAGCAGAGTTATGGTGTTCATATTGCAGACCAATCCCAACCTGATTCTCGGATTCATTCCGGAATCAATCGGACTGCTTATCTTCGGGATCATCCTGATCGGAGTGACCGTCGGATTGCGATGGGCGCTCAGGAAGGGCGAGGCCGAAGAGGAAGGAAAGGTGGAAAAGACGACGGGAACAGCCCGTAGTTGATCACGGAGAAGACTGATGAGTGTTGAATTCAGACAACGGACCGCCGGTGAATTCGTCGCGATGCTGAAGCGCCGGAAATGGTTCATCCTTTTGCCGGTCGTCACGATGACCGTCGCGATCGGTTATGTCGTTTACAAACTGCCGAGCGTTTACGAATCGAAGACGCTGCTGACCGTCAAACCGCCGACGATCTCGGACGTCGTCGTCAAGCCGCTGACCGACGAGGATCTCTCGCAGCGTCTCCAAACGATCAACCAGGAAGTTCTGTCGCGGTCGTCGCTTGAACCGATGATCACCAAGTTCGACCTTTTCAAGATCGAGCGCAACAACGGCATGGACACGGCGGAGATCGTCGACAAGATGCGCAAGAACATCACGGTCGAGGTCGAAAAGAGCGACAACGAGAAGCTCGCCGCGTTCCGCATCAGCTATCGCGACCGCGAACCGAATGCAACGCGCAACGTCACGAGCGAACTCGCCGCGAAATACGTCAACGCCCAGGTTCTGGCTTCGACGCAGATCGCCGAAAAGACGCGCGAGTTCATCGAAAACGAACTGAAAACGAAAAAAGAAGTTCTCGACAATCTTGAGAAACAGCGTCTCGAGATCATGACGCAGAATGTCGAAACGCTTCCCGAGTCGTCGCAGGGACTGATCGCCCAGCTCGACGGACTCCGCAAGCGCGAAGACACGATCGCCAAGGAAAAAGAAACCCTGACGATGGAAAAGGGCCGGCTGAACGATCAGATCAGCGCCAACAACCGTCAGATCCGCGTTTACGACGAATTCGGCGAGAAGGAAACGAAAGAGGCCGCCGAGATCGCTTCGCGGATCGAAGACACTCCGGCTTACGCTCAGCTTGTCCAGAAGCGCGCCGATCTCAAAGGCCAGCTCGACAAGCTTCTGAAGGTCTTCAAGGAAAAGCATCCTGACGTCGTCGCCAAGAAGGACGAGATCTCGCGGGTCGACGAGGAGATCGAAAATCTCCGGAAGAACACCGACCAACGCGTTAAGCTCGCGAGCCAGTCGAGCAGCCGCAAGGCCGAACTCCAGCGTAAGAATATCGAGCTTGAGAATCAGCGCCTGCAGAATCAGATCGAACTTATCGACGGCCAGATGCGGATGAAGGACCAGGAACTTGGTCAGAATTCCGGTCAGATCATGGAGATCGAATCGAAGATCAACCAGATCCCGAACGTCAAAGTCGCGCTGGAAGGCATCAATACGCAATACCAGTCGGCCAAGCAGGCGTACGACGATCTGCTGAAGAAAAGCAGCGACGCGTCGATGCAGTTCAACCGCGAGGAGAACGCGCAGGGCGAGACGATCCGCGTGCAGGACGCCGCGAATCTTCCCGAATCGCCGGTCGCGCCGAAACGCGGAATGCTGACCGGACTCGGTGCCGGCATCGGACTCGCGATCGGGTTGTTCCTGGCCGCCGCTTTCGAACTGCCGCGGATCTTCAAGATCCAGAACATCGAGGACGCGAAGCATTACACGGGACTTCCGGTCCTGGCGTCGGTTCCGCCGCTTCTTTCCGCACAGGAGAAACTGTGGCTGACGCGGTCGCACCGCATGCGGCTGCTCGCCGGGGTCATCCTGGCGCTTGGGGCGATCCCGCTGATCGCCTTCGTATTGCAGCTGACCAAGGTCTTCGAACGAGTCGTAAGCTAACGCAATTAGGAATTGGATTTGGGGATTCAGATCCAGGCAAAAAGTTATGTACAAAGAATTTTTCGGACTTGAAGAAATACCGTTCACGCTGACGCCGGACCCGCGTTTCATCGTGTTCACGCCGAGCTACAACGAAGTTCTCGCGAGCCTCTATTACGGGCTTGAGAACGCGAAAGGACTGGTCGTGCTCACGGGTGAGGTCGGAACCGGAAAAACGACGGCGTTGCGTTGGATCCTGCGCCGGCTCGATTCGTCGGTACTCGCGGCCTACGTCTTCAATCCGCGTCTGTCGATCGACGAGTTCTATCACCACGTGACGCAGATGCTTGGGATCAAGGACTGGTCGAACAAGGCCGAGTTGCTGCAGGTCATGGGCCGCGTGCTCGAAGAACGCCATCGCCGCGGATTGCGCACGGTGCTGATCATCGACGAAGCGCATGAGCTGTCCGATTACGTGCTCGAAGAGATCCGTCTGCTGATGAATTTCGAATCGGACAA
>JAKOSS010000333.1 GCA_029777145.1 Acidobacteriota bacterium
GCGGCGACTCCCGATCCGGAGCAGGCGCGGTTCGGGAACTTCAAGCACCAGCTTCATCTGGACATGGAACTTCAGTGTTCGCAGTGCCATAAGTTTCCGACGGCAAATTGGGACAAGGTGCGCGCCAAGGAAGTTGCGTTTCCGGACGTGACCGACTTTCCGAAACACGATTCGTGCCTCGATTGTCATCGCGATCAGTTCTTCAACGGGAATCCGCCGACGATCTGCAGCAACTGCCATGTCAATCCGGGACCGAGCGATTCGACCCGATTTCCTTTCCCGAACCCGCGCGAGATCTTTGACGAAACACCCCGCGGCAAGAAGTCGGAATCGGAATTCAAAGTCGAATTTCCGCACGACAAGCATGTCGAGATCGTGAGCCGGAACACGGCGCCGAGAGCGATCCGCGGAGCCTTGTTCGTCAACGCGCGCGCGGCGGCGAGCGAAGACAGCTGCAAAGTCTGCCATGCGGTTTACAGGCCGCAGGGTAAGGACGCCGACGAATACTTCACGCCGCCGCCGAAGAATCTCGGAGACGGGTTCTGGCTCAAGAAGGGAACCTTCGAACGCTCGCCGATCGGCCACACGACGTGCTTCACATGTCATTCCGAGGATTCCGGGATCGCCCCGGCGCCGACCGACTGCGGCACGTGTCATAAGGTCAAGGAGCCGCTGCCGGCGACGGATTTCAGCCAGGAGATGGCGAACAAGGTCGGACTCGACGACAAGATCATGCTCTTGGCATGGAAGCGGCGGACGTCATCCGCGACATTCAGGCATGAGTGGGAAAGCCATGCGGACCTGAATTGCTCGCAATGCCACAACGTGATGACCCTGAAGACATCCGTGATCGCGACCAAGAAAGTCCCGGTGCTGTCGTGCATGGGTTGCCACATCACCGGAACCGTCGATGACGGCGGCGTGCTGAATGCGGAAGTCGATTCACGCAAGAAGAATCCGAACTTCACGTGCGTCAAGTGCCATATATCTTACGGAAAGATGCCGGTTCCCGAATCGCATCTGAAAGCCATCGTGGAGGCAGGGAAATAGTCGTGCAGACGCCGGAACCGAAACAAGAACGTCGATCGACCGGAAGAAGAACCGCGCTTCGCGGCGCGGTCGTGCTGTTGTTTGCACTGATCGCATTCGGAAACTTGCTGACATCGTGTTCGAAGGAACCGACGCATCTGGAAACCGGCGAGAACAATCCGGTCACTCCGTTGATCGAGGATGCGACGTCGACCGATCCGATGACGAACGTCGATTTTTCGAAGTTCATGCACGACGGTCCGCGGCACAAGAACTTGCCCTGCCTGCTTTGCCACCAGCGGAACGACGACACGACGAAGGTCGGGTTCGCCCCGCATGTCTCGTGCGCCGGCTGCCATACGCCGCAGTTTGACGACCCGTCGCATCCGATCTGTCTGATCTGCCACGAAAAGCAGGGATCAGCGGAACTCAAGCCATTCCCGCCGATCAAGAGTTTCAGCGTGAAGTTCGATCATCAGGCGCATTTCAAGGAAACGAATTGCGCGACCTGCCATAAGTCGCAGGGCTCGGGAATGAGCATTCCGCACGATCAGAACGCCCACACGACCTGTTACCAGTGCCACACGGCACTCAAGACCGTCGGAGAGAACAACATCGGTCGGTGCTCGACGTGTCACGAACTCGGTCCGCGCAACCCGATCGTCGATTCGACGGCCCAGATCGGATTCAATTTCGATCATTCGAAGCACGGCAAGGTCGACTGCATGAGTTGTCATCATGCGTTGGCCGGCAACGGGATGTCCGAGATCAACGTCTCGATGCATTCAAACGCGGCCAACAGTTGCGCGACATGTCACAACGGCTCGCGGGCGTTCGGGGCGAACAACTTCGCCAATTGCCGGCAATGCCACAATGAGATCGGCGGACAGAAGACTTTTGGCATCAAGTTCAGTCATACAACTCATACGAAGCAACAGTGTTCCGTCTGCCACAAGCCGGCCGGAAAGACCGGCAACTTCGTCGTTCCCGACGGTCAGGCGGCGCACAATACATGCTGGCAATGTCATTCTCCGACAAAAGGCGGCGGGAGCTTCCTGAACGGAAAGTGCTTCACCTGCCATCAGCCCGGCGGGACGAATACGATCACGGCGTCGTCACCGGTCATCGCGGGCGGCTTCGCGCATACGAAGCACACTTTCATGGATTGCGACGCGTGTCATTCACCCGCCGACGGGAAGATGAACGCTCCGGCGGTTGCGATGCATAAATCGACAAAGGCCGCGATGAGCTGTGCGTCGTGTCATGACAACAGCACGGCCTTCGGCGAGAGCTTCCAGAATTGCAAGAAATGTCACGTCGGCAACAAGTTCGGTAAGTCGTAGATGATCTCGGATAAAGTGTTTTCGCCTCCTCCTCTGTTGTGCGGCCGTCCGATGGTTCGGATGGCCGCTTCTTTCATTGGGGACGCCCGACTTGATTGACGTCCGGGGCGGAGAAGATTCGGACACCGGGCAATGCCGGTTCGCGATCATTGTCGGTTCAGACGATCCGCACCGCCCGGGCCCGGATTACGCGATGGAGATCGCCGGTCTCGAATCGTAGCGATCGATGCAGAAACCGGCGTCAGGTCGCTTGCCTTTGCCAAAATGACCGTTGAGGTCCGCGGCGCGGCGATCCGATCAGATTGGAAGTTGAGAGGTCGAAGATGCGCGGGCAAAATCTTCCAACGCGTGGTACGGATCGGCGGCGTCGAAGTCGGTTTTGCGCCGCCGAATTTGTCGGCAAAGCCGCATCTTTTTTCGGTATCGTGACGCGTGTCACTACCGCTAAGTCCCGAAGATACTAAAATTAAATAGCTAATGATTTGGCATAGCGAATTATCAGCAGATTTTATATTCCATAGCGTTTTTTTCCTTTCGGAGGAACCCAGATGAGGTTGAAAAGACTTGTTACGATCGCAATGATCCTTCTTTTCTCGCTGTTTTTCGCCGCATCATATTTCTATCGTCCCGAAGTCACTGAGGCCCAGTCTCAACCCGGTCCGACGAGCGCGAATACCAACGCCGCCCCGACCGAAACGGCTCCGAGCGAAGTGAAGCTTGTAATGCAGTGCGAACAATGTCACGGAGCCGGCAAGACCTTGCCATTTCTCGGCGGCGAGAAATTCCACAAGGAGCCGCACCGCGATTATGATCTCGGCTTTCACGCGAAAGCCGCAAATAACGGCAAAAAAGCCGCGTCGTGTCTGGATTGTCACGCCGTCAACGGTGACATGAGCACGATCATGTCGGCGGCGAATCCAAAATCCACGATTTTCCGCGGAAATATCTCTCAGACGTGCGGGAGATGTCACAGCGACGCGGCCATCGTGTCGAACGGGACCGGGCTCTCGACGCGTCCGGCACTCGCGTACGCCGAGAGCGTTCACGGAAAAGCCCTTTCGCGGGGCAATTTGAAAGCGGCTGTCTGCACGGACTGTCACCGGGCGCACGACATCTTGCCCGGAACCGACTCGTCCTCGCCGATCTCGAAATTCAATGTCGCTCAGACATGCGGCAAATGCCACGGCGAGATCTTTCAGGAATTCAATGAAAGTGTCCACGGAGTTTCGCTCCAACGCGGCAATTTCCAGTCGCCGAACTGCACCGATTGCCACGGAATTCACGGGATCAAGTCGCACACGGAATCGAGAACCGCGCTCGGACTCACCGGCTGTTCGCAATGTCACGACGGTGTCCGGCTGACGCAGGACTACGGAATTCCCGCCGGGCGGGTCACGAGTTTCCAGGACAGTTACCATGGCAGGGCGCTCAAACACGGATCGGACGTCGTTGCCGACTGCGCCAGTTGTCACGGCGTTCACAACATTCTTCCGTCCACCAATCCAAAGTCGCTGATCTATCCCGAAAATCTGGTGACGACATGCGGCCAGTGCCATATCGGCGCGGGCACGAATTTCGCCGTCGGGAAGGTGCATCTCGACACGCCGGCGTCGCAGGACATCGGCAGCATCGGCATCACCTGGGTCCGCAACATATATTTGTTCCTGATATTTACGGTCGTCGGCGGAATGCTGCTCCACAACGGCATTATCTGGTACCGGAAGGTAGTCGCGAAGCGAAATGCGACCGTCCGGACGATCAACCGGATGTCGCGCAACCAGCGGATCCAGCATTGGCTGTTGTTGACAAGCTTTATTGTGCTCGTCATCTCGGGATTCGCGCTGCAGTATCCGGACGGATGGCTCGGCATCCTTGCCGGTGGCAGCGAGACGGTTCGCCGCATCGTTCACCGGATCGCGGCCGTCATCATGATCGCCGTCGGCGTCTTTCATGTCGGATATATTCTCTTTGCAAAGGAGGGACGACAGTGGATGTTCGATATGCTGCCGACGAAGAAGGATTTCTCCGATTTCTGGCAGAATTTCAGCCATTTCGTGCTCAAGAAGGGCGACGCTCCGAAGTTCGCCAGGTTCCGTTATGCCGACAAGGCAGAATACTGGGCGGTCGTTTGGGGCACGATCCTCATGGGATTGACCGGTCTGATGATCTGGTTCAAGGTCGGATTGTTCAGCTTTCTGCCGCGCTGGGCCGTTGATATTGCCATCGCGATCCATTTTTACGAGGCCGTATTGGCGACTCTCGCGATCGTGGTCTGGCACTTCTACCACGTGATCTTCGATCCGGACGTCTATCCGCTGAATTGGGCGTTTTACGACGGAAAGATGAGCGAAGAGATGTTCAGGGAAGAACACGAGCAGGCGTGGGAGGACATGAATCAGGAACAGGCCGAAGCCGTGGAAGCGACGGAAGCTGAAGCCGAAGGCTAAGTTCTCGGTCACCTCAAAACGATGGCATGGCGCCGGGTGACGCGCCATGCCGTTTTTCTTTTGCCGTGATCGCGGACCGGCCTCTCAACATCACGGTAAATCGCCGTCGGAAGCAATTGTCTGCGTCGGTTCCTGCGGTTCCGCGGGCGGGTGGCGCCATCGATTGACAAGAATCGCATCGAGGGCAAGTGAACATGTCGGCGCATCGTCGGAATTGCGGTCGCGCGGAGTCTAATTGGCAGTCCGCGCGCTGCGAGTTGAAACAGCCAGTCGTCGAAGCATGGGCAGTGATCGAAGCCGTCCCCTCGTTCTGGTTCGTACGCGATCGATGATTTGGAACCAAAAGGAATCGGGACCTCCTCGAATGAGAAGATCCCGACTTTGGATCGAAGCAATGCCGAACGGCGTTACTTGACGTTCGCCTTATGACATTCGCTGCATTCAAATTTGGAGATGTCTCCAAGGTTCACCGGATGCTGAAACGCGCGATTCCCCGTGTGGCACTGCGCGCATTGATAGCGGGCCTTGTCTCCGAGGTTGATCGGATGCTGGAAGTCTCCGTTTGGCGGTATGAACGTCTTGCCCTCAATGGTCTGGTCGAGCGTCGTATGGCAGATGTGGCATTCCGTCCGGATCATCTTGCCTTCCTTGCTCACGTGATTTCCGTCGTGGCAGCGAAAACAACC
>JAKOSS010000334.1 GCA_029777145.1 Acidobacteriota bacterium
AAAGCGGACGATGACACGGAACGCGCGATGATCCTCCTTCACGAAGCCCAGCACCTGACCGGAAGTTCGGAGCGCCAGGCGTACCGATACGTGTGGGGCCAGCGGCGGTTCATCGGCTGGACCCAGCTCAAGTACGGACTGACTCCGACATATATCACCATCGAACTCCAGACCCGTGAATACGCGCCCGACGTATTCTCCTGTTCCCGCAACATTTGGAACGACTGCACAGAACGGCTTCGAGCGAGCCGTTAGACTGACACGCTACGCGATTGCGGGATCCCGGGAATTCAACTGCCGAGGCGTCGCCGGAAGATGCATTGGAGGCCTGACCGCGAAGTCGCAGATATTCAGGCAGACTCATGGGTGACGTCTGATTTATGCTCGGGCAAATTCAATTTGCGGCATCTTTGACATCCGGAATCGATCAAAATGAGGAATCCTGATCGCGGAACCGGACAATTGAGTGGACACGCAAAACGGGCGCCCTGATCGGCGCCCGTAAGTGTTTGAAAATAAATGGTACACCCTGCAGGACTCAAACCTGCGACCTTCTGATCCGAAGTCAGACGCTCTATTCAACTGAGCTAAGGGTGCGTACGATCATTCTATCGAGCCAAATCACATTGGACAATTCCAAAATTCAATAATCAAAATTCAAGATTCAAAATTCAAGATTCAAAACGGGCCAAGAATTTTGAATCTTGATTCTTGAATCTCGAATTATTTCTGCTGAAATTCCTTGCGGATCAGTTTCACCATCGACTTGATCTCGTCATCAGTCAACTTGCCCTTGAAGGCCGGCATTCCGTCTTCCTTGGCTCCGTTCGTGATGGTATCGACAAAGCTGTTGTCGGACGCATCTTTGAGCTTCGCCGCCGTAAAATCAGGCGCTTTGATCTTTTCACCGTCGATCTCCGTTACGCCTCCGGTACCGTTTTCTTTATGGCACTTGACGCATTTCTCGGAATAGATCTTCTTTGCCGCCGCGAGTTCGTCGGGCGTCGCGGCCGCCACCGGCGTCGAATTTGACTGCGCCGTATTCTTGGCCGTATTCGAATTCGACGTCGTCTGATTGGTCGCGCCGCCGCCGCAGGCGATTGCGAAAATGATGGCTGCCGTTGCCACAAATAATAATTTGATAAGTCTCATCGGGTTCTCCAAGATAAAGTTTTTGAAGAGTTTAGCCCAGCTTGCCGCGATCGCAAAACTGCGCCGTCCGGTTTTGTTTGTTTTTGGAAACCGAAAGCGATACGATACGCATTCGACCGAAACAGTATGGCGAACACCTCTGAAATTGTCGGCATCAGCCCGAAATTTGCGATTCCGCGCGGCGAGATCGTGATTGACTGCGAAAACTTCTCGGCCTCAGCAACCGGCGATCAATCGGTCTTTTTTGACGAGGTCGAAGGCCGAATCCTGGCTGCCTCGTCACGCCGGGTGATCGCCTCGGTCCCCGACGGACTCGATTCCACCGGCGTCACCGTCAGTCTCTCGTCGGGCGGCGAACGAACCGAGGGCGTTGCGCTTACGGTCGCGAAAAAGCTCGCCGACGAAATGCACATCGTCGCCAATCCCGCGATCGATCCAAAGGACGACTCGCTGATCGTCACTCGTTCGGGGTCGCGCGGCCAGAAACTTTCGACGACGCTCTTTCGGATCGACACCGACGGGTTCGTCTCGGACATCATGGCCGATGTCATGAATCCGACGGGCATCGCGTTCGACGCCCGCGGACGGTTTTTCGTGACGAATCGCGCGGACGGCGAAGTCTGCCAGGTCGTTCGTGATGAGGATGTGATGACGTACGCCAGCGGGCTTGGAACGGCGACGGGGATCGCCTTCGACCGTGAAGGCACGATGTTCGTCGGCGATCGCGCCGGAACGATCTATCGCGTGTCTGAGATGGGGAATCCCGAGCCGTTCGCGACGATCGAACCGTCGGTGGCCGCGTATCATTTGGCTTTCGGAACCGATGGCCGGCTCTACGTGACGGCGCCGGGGCTTTCGAGTTTCGACGCGGTTCTGGCGATCGATTCGGGAGGATTCGACACGAAGTTCTTCAAAGGGCTTGGCCGTCCGCAGGGGCTTGCGTTCGATGCCGAAGGGGATCTATACGTCGCGGCGTGCTATCAGGGCCGCCGCGGAATCGTGCGTATTCCGTCGGGCGGCGAAGAGGCGGAACTGTGCGTCGCCGGAAACAATGTCGTCGGACTCTGTTTCACACGCAAGGGCGAAATGATCGTCGCGACGAACGACTCCGTTTTCAGCCTGCCGTTCGGAAAGAAGGGAATTTTGCTTGATTGAGACTCACGATTCGAAATTCAAGATTCAAGGGGTCAATACGATCAAGGTCTGCGGATCAATTCCGGAAAATTTGATTTAAAATTTGAGATTTCGGAGATCAGACAACGAAGGACGAAGTACTTGCTCGAGATCGAGTTGCTAAGACCAAAGACCCATCGATCAACGATCAAGAAAGCCCGGCCGAATTTCGACCGGGCTTTTTCACTTTCTATCAGCACCGATTAATTGTCAGGTGTCGGCGTCGGAGTCGGTTCCGTGCGTTTCTTGAGCACGGGCGGGCCGCCGTCGGGCTTGTCGCTGTCGTCGTTGGTCGTGGTCGAGGACGGATCGTCGGGTTGTCGCCGTTTGAGCGTCGGCCGATTGACTTCAGTATCGTCAGTATCGACCGAAATTCCTGCTCTGGTGTTTGAAAGCCTCATCAAATGGGCCTTCACCCGTTGGAATTCCGAAGTGCTGATTATGTACTCGTCCTTCTCGGGGAACCGCGCCACGAGCGCGAGACTTGCGTCACGGCGTTCGATCGACTGCGGATGTGTTGAAAAGAGTTTCGAGAGAGTGCTCGCCTTCTTTCGATTCTGTGAAGCGAGTTTCTCGAACATCGACGCCATGCCGTTCGGATCGTATCCCGCCGCGTAAAGATATTGGACACCTAACTTATCTGCCTCTTCCTCGGCGCCGCGGCTGAACTTGAAGAACGCCAGCATCTGCGCCAGACCGGCGGTATTTTGAAGCACCGTACCGGCGATTCCGCCCGTGAAAATGATTCCCGCGAGAATGCCGTAGCTGAGCGCCTGACCCTTTCCGGCGTTTTCCATCGCATGACGGGCGGCGACGTGGGCGATCTCGTGCGCCATCACGCCCGCGAGCTCCGATTCGTTGTCCGCCGCCAGGATCAAGCCTTTGTTGACGAAGAAGAATCCGCCGGGAAGCGCGAAGGCATTGACCTCGTCGCTGTCGATCACCTTGATCGTGAACGGGATCTTGGCGTCCGAATGGAGAACGATATTCTGGCCGACGCGGTTGATGTATTCGGTGACGAGGTCGTCGTCGATCATCTTCGCCGATTGCTCGACCTCAAGCGCCAGCTGCCGACCGATCTGGATCTCTTTTTCCTGCGAGCCGCCGAGCCATCCCCAGAATTTGTCGCCCCCGCCGTTGATGTTGCGTTTGCCGATCATGTCGGGATTCTCGTTGGTGGACAACGGCTTCGTCGACGTCTGAGTCGGCTTCTCCTTCGACTTGTCATCGGTCGTCTGCGCACTCGCCGCGAGCGGCGCAAACGCCGTTGCCCCAATCATTAGGGCGAACATCAGAATAAGCGCGCCCAACCGTTCCGAAAATGTTCTTTCCATCGTCGTGACTCCTCGTTTCGGAATTCTAACTTTCCGTTCAACCTAAATCAACGCTTCTTTGATGCGCGTCGATTTGACGAAGTTGGCAACGGTGATCGATCGAAAAAAAATTTTCGACCCAAGCCGTTAAAACTGTTTTATAAAATAACAAAAACTGCTAGAGTATTAGTGCCGAAATTTATTTCGGTCCCCGCTTTTAGCCACCCCGACCGCGCGCACGAGGCAAATGAAACGGATTAACGAAAAGGTCAAAGACCTGATTGAAGTCAGGAATTTCAAGAGCCTGCAGGATTTCTTCAAGGATCCGACGGAGACTCTGAACGCCTATCAGTTCACGGAGACGACCGCCGACATGATGTCGAAGTGGCTCGACCGTGTCAGCGAAGTTCAGCCTGAAGGCGGTCATTCGCTCGCGCTCGCCGGATACCGTGGCGTGGGCAAAAGTCATTTCCTCGCCGCCCTCGGAGCGATCCTAACGCAACCCGAACTGCGATCCCGGATCGCCGACAATCACGTTTCCGTCAGCACGCAGCGGCTCAAACGGCGCAGATATCCGGTCACGTTTGTTAAGCGCGGCATCCGCGACAGTTTGCTCGACGAAGTGCGCGATTCGATTGCGCTGACATTCGAGGTTCCCGCCGCCAGCCTCCCGACCGATCTTTACGAATTGCTCGCGGAATCGTCCGAACGTGCCGGCGAACTTCCGTTTGTGCTGATCATCGACACGGCGCTCGAACGCTCCGCGCGGGTCGCCCGCAACGACGGCGACACGCTTGGCGCGATCGCCCGTCACGCTGCGAAGCTGAACATGTTCGTCGGCGTCGCGCTCGACGACGATATTGCCGGCGCCGACGGCGCGAACCTCGCGATCTCGCGTTCGTTCGCGATCGACTACCTCGATCAGGAGCATCTGTACCGGATCGTCGATACGCACGTCTTTCCCAAATCGCGTCACACGCAGCCGCTGATCCACGACATTTACGAGTATTTCCGGGACGTGCTGCCGTATTTTCGCTGGAGCGAGCAGCGCTTCAGCGCGCTTTACCCGCTCCACCCGATGATCCTTGAGGTGGCGCCATACATCCGCTTCTATGCGCCGGCCTTCGCGTTGCTCGGATTCGCCTCGGAAGCCGGCGGTCGCGTACTCGGACGGCCCGCCAACTCGCTGATCGCCCTCGACGAGGCCTTCGATTGCGCCGAGCCCGAACTCCGCAAGGTGGACGATCTCCAGGATGCGTTCGCGGCATACGACAAGCTGAATGCCGATGTCGTCGGTCAGATCCCGGTGATGCAGCGGCTGCAGGCGAAATTGATCCTCAAGGGACTTCTGCTCCTGTCACTCGACGGGAACGGAACGACGGCCGGCGAGATCAGCGCGGCGATGCTTATCTTCGATGAAACGAACCCGGCGGCTAGTGCCAAAGCCGTCGAGGATCTGCTCGAGAAGTTCGTCGCGGTCCTGCCCGAGCAGATCCAGCGCAAGGCGGACGACGGGCGCGAGATCCGTTACAGTCTAAAGGTCAGTGCCACCGACGATCTAAACAACGCGCTGAACGACGCCGTCGCGGCGGTCGACGAACGTGTCGTTTCCTCGATACTCCGCAAAGTCGCCCGAGAGCGCTATTCAGACTGGACCTTTGCGGAAGAGACCGACGCAAAGAATTCGAATTGGACCGATTCGCAGATCTCATGGCGCGGCGGTCTGCGCCGCGGACGGATCTGCTGGTCGGTCGATGGCTCTCCCGCCGCACCGATGGCGCTGAACGCCGAATTCATTGACTGGATCGTTTTTATTACGCCGGAAGATGCCGAAGTTCCGAAGATCAGTTCCGACGAACCGATCCCTCAGGTTTACTGGCAGCATGCGCGATTGCGACCGGACGAGATCGAAACGATCAAGCGCTATCACGTCCTTCTCAACGATGCGAGCCTGCGTTCGACGTTCGGCGATCAGATCCGGACCGTCGGCCATTCGCACAGTCATTCGGTCGAAAAGATCTGGCGCCGGATTTTTCTCGAAGACGGAAAGCTCGTAATTCAGGGGCTTGACTACAACTTTACCGAAGAAGCGCGCAATACCCAGCAGCTTGGAGATGTCTTCACCGAAATGCTCGAGCCGTTGTTTGAACTCGAGTTTCCGGATCACCCGCGGTTTACGCAGACACTCGGAATGACGGAAGTCTCGACGCTCGTTCAGGATTTCTTCAGCGGAGCGCGTCAAAATCTCGGGCCGATCCAGCATCTCGCCGAAGTTTTCGCGTACCCGCTCGGTCTCGTCGCCCAGCGCGGGAACGAGTACTTTCCCGAAACCGAGGACGCGCTGCTCGAGCTTCCGACGGTGAAGGAGATACTCTCACTCGTCTCGGCGGCCGGCGATTCGACGGTTTCGCTGAAGTCCGTTTACCGTCGGCTCAAGCGCGCGCCCGTCGGCATGGTTCGGGAGGCCCAGCATCTCGTGCTCGCGGCGCTCGTCGCGAATCGCAAGATCGAGTTCGTCACGACGAAAGGCGATCGGATCAACCGCCGATCGCTCGATCTCAAGATCATTTGGGACGACATCGAAGGAATCGCCAAGCCGACAAGCGTTGCCTATTCGAATGAACGCCTGACGAACTGGGCCCGGCTGATCACGACGAACGACCGGATCCGGTCGATCGAGGATCCCATCGATCGTGCCGCGACGATCGAAACGCTCAAGATCTGGCTCAACGACTGGAACGCGGCGAAATTGCTCGACCGCTTCAACGATCTGCCCGACGAGATACTCAACACCCGCATCTGGCGACTTTCGGTTCTCGCCGAAAAGTCATTCGGCACGGTCGCACGCGTCGTTGCGTCGGTCGTCGACGGTTCGATCACACTCGACGACGGCCTGCAGCGGATCGCCGATGCCTTTACGGATTCCGAAGAGGATTTCTTCGCCCGGACCCAGGACCTCGTCGTGCTCGAGGATTTCATCAGCGGAACCAGGCGTCGCGAAGAGATCTGGTCATATGTCGCCGTGTGCGAGGTGACGGAGGACGAGAAGATAGAGTTTTTCCGGGAAAAGCTGCTCGCCGTGATCAAGGAGACGATCGCCAATCCAAACCAGTTGGTCAATCGGGAGATGGAGAACTTCTGGCAATCGTTCCACAACCGGTACTCGGAGCACTTCGCGATCAAGCACGACATGATCATGAAGTCGCATCATCTGCAGGAGCGGTTTGACGAGATCATGCGCAGCGACGAATGGTGGGAATTCGAGAATCTCTCGAAACTGCCCGTCTTTCCGGACTATTTCTGGCGCCAAACCCAGGAATTCTGCCGTCAGTTCCGCGAACTCGACTGTCGATTCAGCGTCCGCGAGATGCTCAAAACGCATCCGTTCTGCGCCTGCTCGTTCAATCTCGCGCAGATCCCCGAGTGGGAACGGCTCCCGCAAAAAATGATGGAGACGATCAACGCGGCGCTCGCGAGTTACCGAAAGATACTGCTGCAACTAGGCGAGAACGTGCTTCAGCTGCTCGCGCATTTTGTAAAGCGCGACGTCGATGACGAATACACGACCGCTGCGTCCGCGTTGATGAGGATCTTCGCCGAAGGACGGTCGATTCCGCCGTTGACGAACGCCGAACTGATCATCCTGCAAAAGATCTTCGAAAATATTCCGACAACCCTGCTGTTCAAATCGGCGTTTCCGGCGACCAGCGATTACGTTTCGAGAAACGAACTCGTGGAGATCACCCGCAACTGGCTGAACGACGTGCCCGATCTGCCGGCGCTCGTAAGAATCTGATCGCCGCGGTCCGTTTCGGGCGTTGTGACCGAGGCAGGAACGGTTTGGCGTATCGCGCGAACATTGTTAGAATCTTCGCTAATAATGACCGCCAACAGCTTCTCCGTACGTCCGCTTGCCGAATCGGATCTCGCCGAGTGGTTCCGGTTGCGGTGCTTGCTCTGGGACGAACTCTCCGAGGATGATCACAAGTCGGAAATGCTCGGAATCTACGAACATCCCGACTCGCAGTTCGTCGTCGTCGCCGACAACGACGGGCGGCTCGTGGGCTTTCTCGAAGCGAGCATTCGTCCGTTCGTCGAGGATTGCGAGACCGATCATGTCGGGTATCTCGAGGGCTGGTTCGTCGAGCCGGAGTACCGGATGCACGGCGTCGGACGGGAACTCGTCCGTGCGGCCGAGAATTGGGCACGCCGCAAAGGCTGCACCGAGATGGCTTCCGACTCTGAGATCGGCAATGAGTTGAGTCTCGACGCACACCTCAAACTGGGCTATGAAGTCACCTCGAAGCTCGTTCATCTCCGCAAGGAACTGGATTAAACCGATGCCGCTTCGATCACATCGCACGATCATTTCATTGTTGCCGGTATTGATCGCCCTCGTCGCGATTCTCGTCCCGGGAGCTTACGCGCAATCGACGAGCCGCGATTTTCCGACGCCGGTCAGAACAAGTGAGATCAGCGGGACGATCCGCGCGCGTGATCTCGGAGATCCGCGGCGCACGACCTACTATTTCACGTTCGAAGGCAATCAGGGCGATATCTTCATCAACGTCGTGACGAAGAATTTCGACGGCGACATCGACGTCTTTACGGCCGACACGCTTAAGCCTTTGACCAAGATCGTCGTTTACTCGGACTCACCGGACAATGAAACCGGCCGGGTGATCTATCTTCGGCAATCCGAGAAACTGATCCTGCGCATCGAAGGGCGGACCGCAACCGACGAACCCGCGACGTTCAAGATCAAGTTCGCGGGAAGCTTCGCGCCGTCCTCGGCGGTTGCCGAAACCGAGGAACCGCGGCTTCCGACGATCAAGCCTGATCCGGACGCCGAAGTGAAGGTCAATTCGGTCGGCACGATCGTCGCGGTCAAACCGAAACCGACGCCGACACCGCGTCCTGAACCCGTCCCGGTCAAACCCGCTCCTGAAGGGAAGTTGCGGACCGACGAAAATGCGGTTCCGAAACGATCCGAGACCGATGAAAATACCGCGGAGAAAAAGGCCGAAAAACCTGAGCGTATAAAGCCCGAGGTCGTCGTGACCGACGAATTGCCGAAGCCGGAAGCCGAAAAAGAATCCAAATCGGTTGTACCGAAGCCGAAGACCCCGGCCAAGAAAGTTCCGGCCCCGACGAAAAAGGCTCCGGCAAACGCCAGGAAGACGCCGCCGAAGCCCGATGAGACGGTTCCGCCTCCGAACCCGCTCGCAAACGTCAAACTGATCGTCCTGTTCAAGGACGGCTCAAAGATCGAACGTCCGATGACCGAAGTGCTGCGAATCAGCGTCGACAAGGGAATCCTGACGATCATCCACAAAGACGGATCGATCGGACGCTATCAACTCCTCGACGTCGCGAAAATGTCGATCGAGTGACCGGACCGTTCACAGTTGGTTCGCCGCGTACTAAATAGATTCCAGTTCAAGGCGAAGCGAACGGCGGATCTGTTCAGCCCAGTCCGGGTCAACGTTCGCGCGATTCGCAAACTCGTGCCACTTTTCAACGGCGGCGCGAACCTCCTTTACGATCGACTCCGCGCGTCCGCGTTTCAACGATGCGGTCTCGGCGCATGCCTTAAAATCATCGAAGACAAAGCCATCGCGTTTTCCGTTAAGTGTCATTTGATGGCTCGAGGTCCAGGCTCCGTCCGGATTGAAGCTGTAGGTAACATCGAAAGCCGGCGCAAGCGACCATGTCCCGTCCTTTCTCATCAGGAAGGCGATGTTCTTGACGTGATCGTCCTGATTCCTCGCGAGAATATTGAAGACCATGCGTCGGAACATTTGTTCAATTGATGCCATTGGCAGATTCAGTCTGCGCATTACCGCGAGCGCTTGTTCATATCCGTACGCACCGGCGCTGTTGAAGTCGAAATGCGCCATGCCTCCAAGTGAAAGCATATGCAGCTTTTCACCCGATTCGGATCGATCGAATCGTCGTGTCATGAAATGACGCCGGCCGTTTTCTTCAAGCAAACGCGATTCGCTCATCTCGATGCCGGCGGCGACAGCCATCAGGTAATACGCGTATTCGATCGATCCGTAGCCTTGCGGATCGTCCAGTTCTTTGTCGCTGTTTGACGAAACGCCGTCAAACTTCAGAAGCCAGAATCCAAATCCCGACGCGGCTTTGCCCTGTCCTGACCTGACCTCATTGGTCTTCGGGTTCCAAGCGATCACGGCCTTTGCACGGGCTCCGCCGGCCGACGTTCCGATCCGAAGGATGTCGGAGAGCGCCTCCGGATCCTCGAAATTCGCGGAGAGCTGTTCACGATGGTTTAGGATTTCCGACGCAAGTCGTACGAGCGCGTCGATCTCCAGGTTCTTGGCGTTCTGTGCGGCCGGACCCAAACTCGGAACAAATTCCAACGCCCCCATTCCGCGTGCGCCGGTGTAACAAAGCCGCTCGACGGCGTCGAAACTGTCCGCGGACCTGCCTTGTCTCGCAAGCCATGAATCGATCAGTGCATTGCCGAACTTGTCGGGCAATGAATCCGCGAGCATTCCCGGCAGACCGTGAAAGGATTTCTGCGGCAAGTCCGGAAACGTATAGATCGTGTTGCGGAGCGGCATTGAGATCGGGGCAACCTCGATACCGCTCGCGACAAATTCGGGTGTGTACTCAAAGGCCGCGACGCCGTCGGGACGATCCAACGAAACCGCGCCGATTCGTCTTCCCCACAATCTGACTTCGGCAAGGGTCATTCTTCGTCACCCCATTTCCAACCCGCGGTCGAGGGACGTCCAGCGGACTTCGACGAGGCCCGGCGACGAGCCGCGCTCTGAAGTTTCAACTGAGCGAGCGGGCTCGCGATGGGTTCAGGTATCAAACTGTCGAATCGGGACAAGATGCCGAGCGAACGCAGCAGTCGGATCAAACTCGTGAATTGGACGCTCTCGCCGGCTTCCAGTCTTTCGACCGTCCGCTTCGAAATGCCTGCCTCCGCCGCCATTTCAGCTTGGGTGAGGTTTCGATTGAGCCGGATACGCGCGAGACGTTCCCCGATCTCCTTGAGAACTGTTCGGTCGGAAATCAACTCTGTGATTTTCATAACACGTCAATTATGACGAATAGTATGCGAAATAGCAAGTAAATCGTCATAATTGGCGAGTATATCCAATCAGACTCTTTCCGTCACGATCGTAAACGAAAAGGAGCGACGCATTCGGCGCCGCTCCAGTCATTTTGAAGTTCCGCAATGTCTACGCGTAGCTGTGCAGTCCCGGCAGCAGGTAACTGACGCCGAGGTACGTGAAGATCACGAGCAGGAAGCCGATGATCGCGAAATACGCTGACGAACGTCCCTTCCAGCCGCGCGAAATGCGCGTATGGAGAAACGCGGCGTAAGTCAGCCACGCGACGAGCGCGCCCGTCTCCTTCGAGTCGAATCCCCACGGTCGTCCCCACGATTCATTCGCCCAGATCGCGCCGGTGATGAGCAGCATCGCCAATCCGGCAAACGCCAGACACGCGGTCTTGTACATCAGGCTGTCGAGCGCGTCGAGCGACGGAAGCCGTTCGCGGATCGTATCCGTCTTGAACGAGAACAGGATCACGAAAAACGTCCCCGCGAGTGCGGTCAGCAAGCCAGCGAATTCGAC
>JAKOSS010000335.1 GCA_029777145.1 Acidobacteriota bacterium
GCCACTAAGGAGCGGCCCTTGTTTTCGGGCAGCCCGTAATGGCGCGTCATGTTCTCGACCACGACGATCGCGTCGTCGACGAGAATTCCGATCGAAAAGATCAGCGCGAACAGCGTGATGCGATTCAGTGTGTAGCCGTAAAAGTAGAAAACTGTGAGCGTCAGCGCGAGCGTCACCGGGATCGCCGTCGCGACGATCCCCGATTCCCGAAGTCCGAGTGCGAGCATGATGAGAGCCGAGACCGACGCGATGGCGATCATCATGTGGAGCAGCAGTTCGTTCGATTTCTCGGCCGCCGTCTCGCCGTAATTCCGCGTCGTGGAGACGCGCACGTTCGAGGGAATGAAGTTTCCTTTCAGCGCGTCGACCTTTTCGAGGACCTTGTGCGCGATCTCGATCGCGTTCGTGCCTTTCCGTTTCGAGACCGCGATCGTAACCGCCGGTTCGACTCCCTGCGCGGCGGTCGTGCCCTCGGCATGCGTTTCGCCGGCGCCGTGACCGAACATCACGTAATCCGCGGGTTCTTCCGGACCGTCGGTGATCGTCGCGACGTCGCGTAGATAGACCGGGCGGTCGCCGAAAACTCCGACGACGACATTGCCGACGTCTTCCGCGTTGCGCAGAAAATCACCGGTTTCGACGATCGTTTCCTTGTTCTGCGACGAAAACGTTCCCGAATTCAGCTGCCGGTTCGACTGCTGGAGCATCGGGATCAGCGACGCCGGCGCGACGCCGCGCGACGACATTTTGGCTTCGTCGAGCAGCACGCGGAGCTGGCGCCGCTGGCCGCCGATGATGGTTACCTCGGAAACGTCCGTGATCTCCTTGATCTGATCGGTCATCTGCGCAGCGATGCGGCGCAATGTGAAGTGATCGTATTCGGTACTTGAAAGCGTCAGCGCGAGGATCGGCACGTCGTCGATCGAGCGCGGCTTGACGAGCGGCGGCGACGCGCCCGGCGGAACGAGGTTCAAATTCGCGAAAAGCTTTTGGTTGAGCCTGACGATCGCGTCCTCTTCGTTCTGGCCGACCTTGAATCTGACGATCGCCATCGACATTCCGGGCGACGAGGTTGAATAGATGTATTCGACGCCGGGAATCTCCCACAGGAGTTTCTCCATCGGCTTCGTCACGCGCTCCTCGATCTCCTTCGACGACGCGCCCGGCATTTGGACCATGACGTCGACCATCGGCACGATGATCTGCGGTTCTTCCTCGCGCGGGAGCATGATGACCGCGCCGATCCCGAGCAGGATCGATGCCGCGACGATCAACGGCGTGAGTTTCGACTTGATGAACGCTCCGGCCAGTTTACCTGCAAAACCGAGGCTTTTCGTTTCCTCTTTCATCACTCAATCCTCAAAGGTTCGTCCGCTATCGGACCTTGGCTCCTTCGCTGACGCGCGACGCGTCGGCCGAAACGTAATCGTCACCTTCCGAGAGTCCCGAGAGGATCTCGACCATTCCGTCCGACGTTTTGCCGACGGTCACGATCCTGAAGTTCGCGATCCCGTCGGATCCGACGACGTAGACGCCGGACAACTGGCCACGCTGGACGATCGCGCTTTGCGGAACTGCGATCGCTTCCTTTTGCGATACCGGGAATCGGGCGAGGCCGTAAAGACCGGTTTTCAGCAGCGGATTCGCCGGCAGGTCGATCTTCACCGTGTAGCTGCGGCTCGCCGCATCGGCCGACGGCAGGATCTCGGCAACCGTTCCGTAGAATTCGCTTTCGCCGATCGCGTCGATCTTTATCTGCACGCGGTTGCCGAGACGGACGAGCTTCGAGCGCGACTCTTCGACGGCAGCCTCGAGACGATAAAGCGAGTTGTCCTCGATCGTCATCAAAGGCATTCCCGGCGACGCGATCGCACCCGATTCGGCGAACTTTTTGACGATCACGCCCGAAACCGGCGAAGTGATCTTCGAATAGCTCTCGTAAACTTTCGTGCCCGAGATCTCGGCGCGCGCCTGCTCGATCTTGGCGTTGATCTGTTTTTTCTTGGAGATGATCGTTTCGACGTTCGCCTTCGCACGGTCGACCTCGGACGACGCGGCGCGGACGCGCGACTGCGCTTCGTCGAACTCCTGCGCACTTGCCGACCGCCGATCGTAAAGCTCCTTGATTCGCGCGTAGGTCTTTTCCGCGATCGCCTTGTTCTCTTCGGCGGTCTTCACTCCCGCGTTCGCGGCGATCACCGACTTGTCGATCTCGATCAGCGCCGCCTGAGCTTCCTTGAGACCGGCTTCGGCGCGCTGCCGTTGGGTCTGGCTCTCGCGATTGTCGATCTCGACGAGCGTCTGGCCGCGTGTCACCGTGTCGCCTTCGGAGACGGGCAGGGCGACGATGCGGCCCATCATATTCGCCGCGATATCGGTTGTCTTTGCCGCTTTCACGGTTCCCGTCGCCTCGTAAAAGTCTTCCATCGACGACTTCGTGACCTTCGCGATCGTGACGTTTTGGATCTCCGTCGCGGGTGCCGTCTTCGCCGGTTCCTCTTTCTTGCCGCAGGCGGCGAGCCCGAGGGCGATCGCCGAAATGGTCAACAAAACACTAATCTTCGTTCGCATAGTGAATCCTTCGAGTGAATTCCAAATCAGAAAGCGCTCGCATTCAGCAGACGGCCGGTCGCGAGCAGGACCGACGCGTAACTTACGTAATATCCGTATCGCGCCGAAAGCAGATTGTGCTTCGCGCGGACCAGAGCCGACTCGGCCCGGAGAACTTCATTGAATGTCGTCAGGCCGAACTTGTAGCGGTCCTGAACGATCCGCAGGGCTTCGTTCGCCTGCTCGATCGCCTTGATCGAAACCTGGATCCGGGCGCGCGAGGTTTTGAACTCCTGCTCGGCGCGGATCACTTCGAGGCGGATCTGATTCGACAGGCTTTGGATCTCGTTCTCGGCGACGGCTTCGAATCCGACGGCCTGCTCGACCCGCGATTTGCGCCCGGCGTCAAAGAGCGTGTACGTCAGATTCACGCCGACCGTGTAGTCAGTGCTGCCGTTCGCGATGTACGGCGAGCTGTAGCCGAACGACCCGAAAGCATTGACCTGCGGGAGTTTCTGGTCGCGCACTCCGCGTGTTTTCGCCCGTGCCGCTTCGAGCGCGAGTTCGGCACGGCGATAGTCCGGACGGTTTTCGAACGCGAGCCTGATCAGTTCGTCGCGCGGCTCGATCGTGAACATGCGCTCGACGATGTCGGTCGTGTAATCGAACTCGAGATCGGGGCGCTCGCCGATCGAAATATTAAGCGCCGCGACCGACGTGATCACGCTGCTTTCGGCTTCAAGCTTTTGCTGGTTCGCGTTGGCGGCCTCGACTTCGGCCGCGAGGTAATCCGCGTCGGTCGTCATCCCGACCTCGACCATGTCCTTCGCTTTCTTGACGTTGGCCTCGGCCGATTTGACCGCCTGGTCGCTGACGTCGAGCATGCCGCGCGCCAGGACGACGCCGAAATAGTTGCGGATGGCCTCGAACCGCAGGCTCTGACGGATCGATTCGGTCTGCAGTTCGGCCCGCTGCTTTTCAAATTCGGCCTGCGAAACCCGCGACTTCGTCTGTCGCTGATCGAAGAGCGGCTGTTGAACCGAAAGTGACGTGCGGAAATTGAAGAGTCCGTCCGGCTTGTTGAGCGCGTCGAGCGCGAAGTCGGTCGCCTTGAACCGGCCCTGCTCGAGCCTCGAGCCGAAGACGAAAACCGGGTTGTTCGATCGAACAACGTTCTGGCTGAACTGGACAACCGGCTTCATTCCGGTCCTCGCTTCGCTCAGTCCCGCGTCGGCAATTTTCACCGCGGCATCTGCGATCCGGGTCCGCGGATCCTGCGCCAGGACCTTGTCAACGGCATTCTCGACCGACAATCGCGGCGGAAACGCCGTTTGCGCGGCCGCGGCCATCGACGCAAAGAAGATCACCAGGACAAGCGCGGATAATCGCATGGAAATGATTCGTGCGGACATAGCTCAGTCTCGAATTGTTGTTGATCCTAGTTTTCGGAGAAACCGGCCTTGCGAAGGATCGTCATCATCGGACACCAGTTCGTAAAAGCTGACTGGAAGAGATTCAAACCAACGAAAATCGCAAAGTAGAGAAAGTAAACATGGACGTACATCCCGAGGAGTACGGCGGCGACCACAAAAAGGCCGGCGATCATTCTAAGCATTCTGTCAACTGTCATAGCGTTCCTCCTATAACTACATAACTATATGGTTATATTAGATGGAC
>JAKOSS010000336.1 GCA_029777145.1 Acidobacteriota bacterium
ATGAATGAAGGTTACGGGTACGGCGGGATGATGGCTCTCGACGTTGGCGATCTATCGCTCGCGAACAAGCTGATGACGCGGATGCAGCAGGAGAAGGTCGGTTATCTGGCCGTGAGCCTCGGCTATTTCAAGACACTGTTCTCGCCTCCGGGACACAGCACGTCGTCGGAGATCCCGAAAGCGGAACGCGATGCGATGGGCATGAGCGAGGGTTTGGTGAGGTTCTCGATCGGGCTCGACAACGATATTGAGCATACTTTCGAACGGATCTCGCTCTGTCTTCGCGAATTGAACATCGTTTGAAACAGGTCTTAACTAGAGAAACCCGCGACATCCGAAAGGACATCGCGGGTTTTTCGTTGACCTAAGATCCGAAGATCAGTGGCTGTTGAAGTTCGCGACCGGATAGTCGCCATTCGAACCGAACGGGACGCCGACAGCGCCGCTCGTCGATCCGAGGAACCAGAAGACGCCGGTATTGCGCCAGACAGCAACGTCCGTCTTGCCGTCGCCGTCGTAGTCGCCTTGCGCCGGGAAGTCCGTCGAGGACGTTCCGAAGACGGCATACGGCGCCGCGGACGCGACACCCGTCGAACTCGGTCTCACGAACCAGTTGAAAGTACCACCGATTGACCGGCGGACCGCGATGTCGGTCTTGCCGTCACCGTCGTAGTCGCCCGGAACGATGACGTCCGTCGGCGTTCCGAAGACGACGATGTCGTTTCCGGCGGTAGTCTGCTTCATCCAGAACGCCGCCTGGCCACCACCGTTGTTGCGCTGGATGACGAAGTCGTTCTTGCCGTCGCCGTCATAATCGCCCGGTGCCGGGAAGTCGCCGTTCGATCCCCACGGCTGATAATTGATCGGGCCGCCCGGCGTCGTCCGGAAGAACCAGGTGCTCTGGTCGCCCGATGCCGCACCGGCACGGTAAACGGCGAAGTCGGTCTTGCCGTCTCCGTTGTAGTCGCCGACGACCGTCGGATCGTCGCCCGACTGGCCGAAGTCCTCGATCGTGACCGTGCCGTTCGAACTGTTCAGGACGTAGAAGTAAGCGTTGCCCGAAGGCTGGCCGGAGCCGAGCGGACGCCACACCGCGATGTCCGATTTCTGGTCGCCGTCAAAATCCCCGTCGACGAAGAAGTCGTTCGCAAGCCCCCAATCGGACGCGACGGTCGTGCCGTCCGCACGATTGATGAACCACCTGACCTGACCATTCGCACCGCCGCCGATATTGCGGACCACGACGCGGTCGGTTTTGCCGTCGCCGTCGTAATCGAGAACGTGCTGTGTATTGGCGGCTGTTCCCTGTGTGACACTCGCCCAGGACGTTCCGACGCGAATGCCATCGACTTGGACGGTCGGGTGGGTTGTCGCGGTTCCCTGACGGAGTGATACGGTTCCCGGACTGATGTCGGATTGGGTCAGATTATCGAGCGCGCTTAGGGTTGGCGTCGGTTCCGAACCCGGAACATTTGTGCTCACGAACAGGTCGCACGTGTCATTGCTTGCCCCGTCGACAATCGTGTACTTGACTACTACGAGGTATGTCGTGTTCAGCGAGTAGGTGAAGCCCGTGAACGCGACGTTCGGATCGGCAGTCGCCGCCTTCGAAAAACCGAACGCAATGTTGTTCGACGCGTCCTTCTTGATGAATACGCGGCCGCGGAACGTGGTGCTCACAGGATCGGGGCCAAGGTGAAAGAAGTATCCGCCGATCGCGTCAACCGCGGCATCCGACGCATTCACAAGGAAAGCGGCGTAAACGGTGCCCGTGGTTTGAACGGTGAATGTGTGATTGTCATCTTCACCGGAGGTTGTCATCGTTACGGCATTGCCGACTCCCGAACCGGGATACCCGGAAAGGGTCAACCCCGGGGAGGTGACGGTGATCGGATTCGTGCCGCCCGCGCTGTGTGCGGTCCAACCGTTCGCCGTCAGCTGCGCTCCGGCCGAATAATCAAAATCTTCAACATAAATGGGCGCCTGCGCTCCGGCGGTCGAAACGAAACTCGTCACGACGAACAACGAAAGGACGAAGAAAAGTCCAAATACAAAAGTACGTTTCATATCTCTCCTCGAATTATTGGTGATACTCGAAATTCTCTTCTGCGATAGCCGATAAGACTACGCAGATGGGGCAAATCAATAGAATTCTCGAATTGCCGAAAGAATAGCACACAATGTGCGCGAATTCGATGCTGCGCGGCGGGCAGTTCTCACAAAATTAACAGGGCCGGAATGAACTCTGCTAATATTCGGTCGAGGGAAGAAATGAAGTTGATTTATTGCGTCCTGCTTTTCATGGCGTCGGTCCCGGTTTCGCTTTTCGCACAAGACGAGGACGGGACGATCAAGGTCGATACCCAGCTCGTTCAGGTGCCCGTCGTGGTGTCGGACAAAACCGGCCGTCCGATCATCAATCTGAAGGCTGCGAACTTCGTCGTTTTCGAAGACGGAAAACAACAGCAGATCGCCGAATTCGGTGCAACGAGCGCGCCTTTCGAGGTCGCTCTTTTGCTTGACACGTCCGGATCAACGAGATCAGATCTCGAGCTTATCAAACGCGCGGCGGCCGAGTTCATCGCATCGCTTCGTCCGGGCGACCGCGTGTCGGTCGTTTCGTTCAAGGTCGAGCGCAGCGAGTCCGAGGCGCACTCCGTCGGCGATGTCCTGTGCCCGCTGACGTCCGATCGGACGGCACTCAAGAATGCGCTCGACCGCGTGCAGACCAGCAACTCGACGCCGTACTACGACGCGCTTCTGAAGGTCGCCGAATCGGTCTTTCCGCTAAGACCGTCAGCCGAATTCAAGGGACGCCGTGCGATCGTTGCTTTGACCGACGGAGTCGATTCGGCGAGCAGTTCAGACTTCGAATCTGCACGGACATCACTCGAATCGGCCGGAATCATGAGTTTCTTCATCAAGCTCGATACGCGGGAGTATTTCGAGGAAAATCTGATGGGAGACTGCCAGCTCGCGACCCGGATGTCGCCAACGCAGATCCGGCGCTTCTACCGCACCTACTATCCCGGCGCAAGAATTGAGAAAACGTTCGACTTCTGCAAACTGGGAGATTTTGAGCGCCTCGAGATCAGCAAGGGTCTTTACGAGATCGCCGGAAAGGAACTCGACGAGCTGGCGAAAAGATCCGGCGGGCGGGTATTTCCCGCGGCCGATCTCAATGAGGCGCGGACGGCGTTTAAGTCGGTCGCAAATGAAATCGGGACCAAGTACTCGCTCGGCTATTATCCGTCGAACGAAAAACGCGACGGTTCGTACCGGACGATCCGCGTCGAGCTAAAGGGCGTTCCGGCCGGAGCCACGTTGCGGGCACGCGAGGGATACGTGGCTAAGTGATTTGGGATTTGCGATTTTCAATTTGCGATCGCGAAGAGTCAATTGGTTTGCCCCCCGGCCACCGACCACCGACCGGATTGCAATTCGTGATTCTGAGATGCAAGAATATCGATCATGAAATCCAAGTTCAATCGGATCATTTTGATGGTTCTCGACAGCGCCGGGATCGGTGAGATGCCGGACGCCGCGGAGTGGGGCGATGCCGGGAGCGATACGCTCGGACACATTTTCGAGTCGCGGCCGCTCAGTGTCCCTAATCTTCGGCGGTTGGGCCTCGGAAATATCCGGCCGCTCGCCAATCTTGCGCCGACAGAATCACCGATCGGAAGCTTCGGAAAATGCACGTTGAAATCGAACGGCAAGGACACGACGACCGGTCACTGGGAAATGGCCGGCATAATTCTCAAACGCGCGTTCCCGACTTTTCCACAGGGTTTTCCACAGCGGATCATCAGCGAATTTGTTGAAAAAGCACGAGTTCCGGGCGTCCTCGGCAACGTCCCGGCGAGCGGGACCGAGATCATCAAAGAACTCGGTGAAGAGCATATCAAAACGGGAAAACCGATCGTTTATACTTCGGCCGATTCGGTTTTTCAGATCGCGGCGCACGAAGAGATCATTCCGGTCGATCGCCTCTACGAGATCTGCGAGATCGCGCGCAAAATGCTTGACGGCGACGACAAGGTCGGACGCGTCATCGCCCGGCCGTTCCTTGGAACGAAGGCAGCGGATTTCAAGCGCACCGAAAACCGGCACGATTACGCCGTTCCGCCCCCTTCGGAGAACCTGCTTCCGCTCCTCAAAGACAACGGGCTCGATGTCGTTTGTATCGGAAAGATCGCGTCGATCTATGATTCGATCGGCGTGACGCAGGATCTGATGGCGAAGAACAACCAGCAGGTCGTCGAGGTCACGATCAACGCGATCGGCGACGATACGCGCGGATTGATCTTCTCGAACCTCGTCGATTTCGACATGCTTTAC
>JAKOSS010000337.1 GCA_029777145.1 Acidobacteriota bacterium
CCGGCGCCGCCGCTCTCTAACGTTTGCGATCACTTACAATTTAGGCAATCGGATCGAGGCATTGACCAAGATCCGATTGCCTTTTCGATTGGGGGTAGTCTAGCGGATATAGACGCACGGTACCGGGACGTCGGTTGAGATCCCGAAATTCTGAATGAGGGTCCCGGCCGTCGATCTTTGTACGAACCAGGTCGCGGCCGAGGCGCGAAAGACCCCCGCATCCGCGCGCCCGTCGCCGTCGAAGTCACCCGTCACCGGCGTATCCGTAGATGTGCCGAAAGGGAATGAGTAAAAGGTGAAGTCCTCGCTGCGCAGAACGTACCATTCGCCGGTGGATGGTCTCCAGAGCGCGACGTCAGCCTTTCCGTCGCCCGTATAGTCGCCGGGAACGTTGCGGTCACCGGCATTTCCGAACGTTACCGCAATCACGCCGGCGCTCGAACGGTTCATCCACCACTGGCCCATCGACGGCCGAAAGATCGCGATGTCGGTTCGCCCGTCGCCGTCGTAATCCGCGGGAACCGGCCTGTCGCCGGCCGCGCCGAAGTTCTCGATCGTTGTTGATCCCGACGAATTCTGCACGAACCAGGTCGAAGTGCGGAAAACCGCCGGATCCGCGCGCTGATCGCCGTCGTAATCGGCGGGGACGGGGATGTCCGAGGAACTGCCGAACGGAAAACTGTAATACGTGAAATCCTCGCTCCGAAGAACGAACCACTCTCCGGACGACGGACGGAAGATCGCGACATCCGCCTTTCCGTCACCCGTAAAATCGGCAGGTACCGGAATATCCGAAGCCGCGCCGAACGTGAAGACGATGAGACCTTGGGTCGATCGTTCAAGCCACCATTGGCCGAGGGACGGGCGATAGATCGAGATATCAGATCGGCCGTCGCCGTCGAAATCAAACGGCGGCCGCCGCACTGATTGGGACGCGGCGATCGCATTCCAAAAGCCCGACGACACTGAGAACTGACCGCCCGACGAAGTATTCCCCGCGAGGGCTTCACCGACTGTCGCGGTGACGCCGAAACCGCCGCCGTTGCTCGAACCGCCGGCTCCGCTGATCACCGCCGGTTTGATCGCGAACGGCCCGCCCGATTGCCCACGCGTCCGTAAAACGCCGAAAGCCATCGGCAAGACCAATAGGATCCAACATAATGTGAATTTTCTCATCGCAGTAGCCCCGACATGGTAACGAGCGCAGAATTCAATAGATGACGACCATTACCGGCCGGTCGCTCCCGACCCCGTTTCCATCCTCAACATTGATCTGAAGCTTGGCCGCGTTTGTGCTGAAAGCCGCTGTGTTTGCCTGTACGGTCGTTCGTGGCGTGTCGCTCGTGACCGTCAGCGACCAGAATCGATCGTTGATCGCAAAACCGAAATCGATGAAATAGAACCCGGACGTGCTGGGCCCGCCCCGGCCCGAAGTAAAGCCACAACCGCCGCTCGTCGAACTGTTGAAACTGTTGAAGCAGCGAAGGATCGTGCCGTCGCCGTTGAGATAGACAAGCGCCTTGACGAACCCGCCCTTGTCGCGGTTTTGCGTGACGCTGCCTTCGACGCCGAGCGAGAAACCGTTCGAGCCCGTTCCGGCAATCTGGAGCCGTGCACCGGGCGTCGCGGTCCCGATTCCGACGTTGCCCTTGACGATCAGGTCGTTCTTTCCGGGATTTCCGAATCCGAAGCTGTCGGAAACAAGCAAACCGCCGGCTTTCAACCCCGAAGCGGATTGCAGGGAGGGTGAATTGAGGAGCAAAAGATATCGATTTTGCTCGGTGTTTGCGGTGGAAGAATAGAGAATCGGATTCGTGCCGTTCTCAAGCGTCAGATCACCCCTAACATCCAA